>NZ_JALBGZ010001548.1:0-507 GCF_023006515.1 Bradyrhizobium sp. PRIMUS42 | reverse complement strand
CGAAGCGGAGCGCGATCGGGATGGCCGGGTGATTGGCTTGGGGCGGCTAGCTTGCGGCGCCTCGACCGTCACCGCGGGAATCGCTTCCGAGGCAGCCTGGGCGAGCGCGCCTGAACCGATCGGGGACACCAGTCCGATAAGCACGGGCAAGCCCGCGCTCCCGATCGCACGAATGCGTAACATCTTGAATTCCTGACATCCGGCACGTCGGCCGGTCTATTGAACACGCGATCGGCACGGCAAGGGCACGTGCCAACGGTTCGGTTTGTCGCTACGTCAGGAAAGATGAGGTGGGGCGCGCGCCTGCGCGCTCGTGCCCGCATGAACGGCGATCGCAAGGGCATCCGCCGGATGCCACACCACGGGTTCGGCATGGCGGAAGGGTATTTGGAGTACCGCATGCTTCGGCGAATCGGGCGACGCACCGGCTTGGCCCAGACAACACAGGGCGCACGCGCCGGCATGCGCGGTCGGCGCGCCGGTCCGATCGTTCAGGCCGCCTTGATC
>NZ_JALBGZ010001547.1:0-508 GCF_023006515.1 Bradyrhizobium sp. PRIMUS42 | reverse complement strand
CCTGATGGAGGAAGACACCGAGCAGCGCGACGCGCAGAATCGGCGCCTCATAGAGATACTCGAACAAGAGAGCCGCGCCCTCGCCCGCGAACTCCACGACGAGTTCGGGCAGAATCTCTCCGCCATCCTCGCCTTCGCCAACACGATCGAAACGGCGAGCGCGAGGGCAAACAGGGACAACGGGATCGCCCAGGATGCGCGCATGATCTCGCAGGCCACCCATCATCTGATGGCCTCGCTCCGCGATGCGCTGAAGCGCCTGCGCAATCCCCTGCCCGAGGAGCTCGGGCTCGAGGCGAGCCTCGTCAATCTCGTCGACAGCTGGCGCTCGCAGAGCGCGGCGCGGCCAACGATCCAGCTCGATCTCAGGGGTGATCTGACGGATGTGCGCGGACCGGCCGCCACCACGGCCTATCGCGTGGCACAGGAATGCCTGACCAACGCACTGCGTCACGGTGCGGCGCGCGAGATTTCGGTGCGGATCGAGCGGCGCGCCGGCGACGATGAC
>NZ_JALBGZ010001546.1:0-510 GCF_023006515.1 Bradyrhizobium sp. PRIMUS42 | reverse complement strand
CGGGACGTCGCGCGCCATCATCAGGGGCTCGTCGCCGACATCCGCAGCATTGTGGCGCGCGCGGTCGACCATGACCGGGCCTTTCAGGTGTCCGCCATAGCCACGGCTCAGCACCACCGGCGTCTCGCCGAGCTCGCGCAGGAGCCTCGTCAGCGCCAGCACGGTCGGCGTCTTGCCGGCGCCTCCGACATGGTAGTTGCCGACACAGATCACGGGAATGCCGGCGTCTGCGCCTGTGCGCAGCATGCGCCGTTCGGTGACCGCGCCGTAGAGCAGACCCAGCGGCTGCAACGCATACGACGTGAAGGAGCGAGGCCGGTACCAGAAGGCCGGCTCACGCATTGGCGGCCCCCATCTCGATCCGCAATTGCAACAGATAGGGTTCGAGCGCCGTCATGGTGCGCTCCAGTGCGCCGCCGAGCTGCTCGACCACGCCGCTGCCGGCGCGCTGCATCTTGTCGCGCATGACGGGGTCGGCCAGCAACTGGCCGAGCTGCTTGACCAGCGCCT
>NZ_JALBGZ010001545.1:0-510 GCF_023006515.1 Bradyrhizobium sp. PRIMUS42 | reverse complement strand
CGCGTCGGCGCGCTACGTCTCGCCACCGACGGCGGCGGCGCCGTCACTTCGACCGGCGGCAGATTCTGGACGTTGGTCTCCTCGTCTGGCGCGGCCCCCGCGGGGCTCGCGAACACCATCCCGGAGACCAGACCGGTCGAGACCGAGGCCATCAACAAACAACGCTTGAACGAAGGAACCTTGCCCATCCCCGCCTTCCCATCCGTGACCACCGGCTGTTTTGATTTTCGCCGATTGGTCGAGACGAGTGTATTCGGCCGCAATGGGTGCGCCAGTCACAAAAGGTCGGGCAATATCCGATCCCGTTTTCCCGATCAAATCGGGAATTTTTCCCGATCGCGCCGAGCGCGATCAGGCAGCCGCCGTCGGAACCAGCGCTTCCACTGTCAAGCCGCCGGCATCGGAGACGACGTTGAGCGTGCCACCCAGCGCCAGAATCCGCTCACGCATGCCGACCAGGCCGAAGCCGAGCTTCTGGCCCGGCTCCATGCCGCGGCCGTTGTCGCTGAC
>NZ_JALBGZ010001544.1:0-511 GCF_023006515.1 Bradyrhizobium sp. PRIMUS42 | reverse complement strand
CATCGCCCTCGGGCTGCTCGCGCGCAACCCGTCCGCGGCGGAGCAGGCCGCGCAGAACATGCGGGCGTTCAACATTGGCGATGCCAGGCTGAGGTCGGCGGTGAACGATTATGCCGAGGCCATCATGGCCGTGGCCGTCCGCGAGCGGCAGATCGCCGACATCGACCGCGAGGTGCTGGGAACCGAGGGACGGCTGATCGGCCGCGTCACCGAATTGCTGCGCGAAGTCAGCGACCGGCGCGGCCACGTGCTGTCGCGCGACTTTGCCCGTACGCTGACGGAAGCGCGATGGCAGAGCATCGTGCTCGGCACCATCGGCGTTCTGATCGGCATTCTCGCGGCCGGCTTCGTGGTGCGCAGGACGGTCCGTCCGCTCGCCCAGATCGCACGCTCCATTCGCGCGCTTGCCGCGGGCCAGAAAGACACCTCCATCCCGTCCGCCGACCTCGACAACGAGATCGGCGACATCGCGCGTGCGGCCGAAGTGTTCCGCCGTGCGCTGGAGGAGGCC
>NZ_JALBGZ010001543.1:0-511 GCF_023006515.1 Bradyrhizobium sp. PRIMUS42 | reverse complement strand
CGCTCACGATAGAGCGTGTGGTCGGGCAGGCCGAGCAGTTCCACCGGCTGCCCCTGAACCAGCGCCTCGGCGCGGCCACCCGACAGGATCGCCTGCACGTCGCTGCGCTCGCGCAGCCAGTTTCGAATGGCGAGGGCCTGCGCATTGTCGGAGGTGCTGACGTAGACATCGGCTGCGAGCCGTCCATTCAGCCAGCCGATGAAGGTGCGGCTGAACGTCTCGACCATGGTTGACACGCCGACATTGACGGCGAGGGCGAGCAGCAGCGCCATCAGCGCGAGTGACAGCCCGGAGAGCTGCTGTCGGCTGTCCGCCCAGAACCACAGCGCGAGCGGCTTGCGCGCGGCGCGCTGACCCGCGAGCAGGAGCAGTTCGAGAAACGCCGGCAGGATCAGGGCCGCACCGAGCATCAGCGCCGCCAGCAGGCCAAAGCCCGCGATCAGTGATTCGCCATAGCGAAGCAACAGCAGAGCGACCGCGAACACGGCGCAGGCGGCCAGGCTCTGCAGGA
>NZ_JALBGZ010001542.1:0-513 GCF_023006515.1 Bradyrhizobium sp. PRIMUS42 | reverse complement strand
ACAGGAAGAAGCGCGGCGCGGCCGGCGGCCGTGACGAAGCGGCCTGATCGGCGTGGCAGCCGCCGCGCTGTCCGCCAGGTTGCTTTATATTTGCTGAAACATCCGAGCGAATTTGCCTTGGCCGCTTTACGTCGCTTAAGCGCGAGCCGTGTATCCATCGACGGTCTCAATCTCAGGATACGGAAATGCCCAGAAGTTCCCTTTCCCCCATCTCGTCAAACCTGCCCGATGGCGCCGAACGGCGTGCGCTTCAGCTCCTGGTGGTCGATGACGACGCCACGCAGCGCAGCCTGATCACGGTCGCCGCCAAGCAGGCCGGCCACGAAGTCACCGTGGCGCCGTCGGTGGCGGACGCGATCGAGAAGCTCCGTGCCGCCCGCTTCGATTGTGTGACGCTCGATCTCGTGCTGGAGGATGGCGACGGCATCGACGTGCTGCGCGAGATGGCGGCGGCGAAGTTCGGCGGCGCCGTGATCGTCATCAGCGGCATGGACGGCAAGCGCCGCAGCGCCG
>NZ_JALBGZ010001541.1:0-513 GCF_023006515.1 Bradyrhizobium sp. PRIMUS42 | reverse complement strand
CCCGAGGAGCAGCCCGATGCTGCGCCGGTGCAGTTGCCGCAGAACCTGCGCCGCCAGGAGGTCGCGTTCCAGACCAAGGAGCCGGCCGGCACGCTCGTGGTCGATACCCCCAACACCTACCTCTATTACGTGCTCGGAGGCGGCCGTGCGATCCGCTACGGCGTCCGCGTCGGCCGCGACGGCTTCACCTGGACCGGCGTGCAGAAGATCACCCGCAAGGCCGAGTGGCCGGATTGGCATCCGCCGACCGAGATGATCGAGCGCCAGCCCTATCTGCCGCGCTTCATGGCCGGCGGTCCCGGCAATCCGCTCGGCGCTCGCGCGATGTATCTCGGCTCGACCGTCTACCGCATCCACGGCACCAACCAGCCGTCGACCATCGGCAAGTTCGTCTCGTCCGGCTGCATCGGCATGCTGAACGAGGACGTTTCCGACCTGTTCGACCGCGTCAAGGTCGGCACCCGCGTGGTGGTGATGCCGGGCGGCCCGCCGCCCGGAACGGCGACCGCCTCC
>NZ_JALBGZ010001540.1:0-513 GCF_023006515.1 Bradyrhizobium sp. PRIMUS42 | reverse complement strand
ATATTGCCCGGCCTGCGCGCTCCGGTGATGCCGTCACGGCCGCGCTCGGAATGGTCATCGAGGGTGACGCCGCGGCCGCTGGCGGCGGCCTGGCCCAGCATCAGCGCAGTGCCCGAGGGTGCGTCGACCTTCATGCGATGATGGGTTTCGACGATCTCGATATCGAAGGTTTCATCGAGCGCCTTGGCGACGCGCTTGACCACCGCGGCCAGCAGATTGACGCCGAGGCTCATATTGCCCGATTGCACCACGACGGCGCGATTGGTGACGCTCTTGATCACGGCATTGTCGGAGCCCGACAGCCCGGTGGTGCCGACGACATGGACGATGCCCCGCTCGGCCGCGATTGCGACATTGGCGATGGTCGCGGCCGGTACGGTGAAATCGAGGATGCCGTCGGCCTCCTTCGACATCGCCCAGAGATCGGCCGACAGCTTGATGCCGTTGGCGGGCAGGCCTGCAAGCACGCCGGCATCCTTGCCGAGCAGCTCGGAGCCCGGCGCCTCCAGCGCG
>NZ_JALBGZ010000153.1:0-10714 GCF_023006515.1 Bradyrhizobium sp. PRIMUS42 | reverse complement strand
ACGCAAAACGCTTGCAGCGCTCATAGGTCTCAGCCCACGTGAAGCTGCGCCCCTCATAGACCGTGCTGACATGATCGGGATAGACGGCGGCGCTGCGCGCGAGGAAGCTCAACGGGCTCAGCGGCACGTAGTTGGCGGGGGTCTTGTCGAGGCCGATATCGTACTGGTTTAGCTGCTCACTCATCGACGCCCTCCTTAAACCGCGCCTCAAAGGAATCCGATCGAGATCCAGGGGAAGATCGCGACGATGATCAATCCCACCAGCAGTGCCAGCAGATAGCCCCAGATCGGCCGAATGCCCTCGGCCGGATCGACGCGTCCGATGGCGCAGGCGGCATAATAGCCGACGCCGAAGGGCGGGGCGAATAATCCGATGCCCATGGCGAGAATGATCACCATGGCGTAGTGCACCTCGTGCACGCCGACGGCCCGGGCGATCGGAAACAGCAGCGGCCCGAACAGCACGATCGCCGGGATGCCCTCCAGCACGCTGCCGAGGATGGTGAAGGCCAGGATCGAGACGGCGATGAAGGTCGCCGCTCCCCCGGGCAGTCCGGTCATGGCTGCAGCCAGCGAGCGCGAGAAGCCTGATTGCGTCAGGCCCCAGGCCATGCCGGTCGCGGTGCCGATGATCAGGAGGATGGCGCCCGAAAGCGCCGCAGTCTCGACCAGCATCGGGAACAGCCGCTGCCAGTCGAACCGGCGGTAAACGAGGAGGCCAACCAGCGCGCCATAGACGATGCCGATGGTGGAGACCTCGGTCGCGGTCGCGATGCCCTCGACCACGGCGTACCGGATCACGAAGGGCAGTGCGAGCGCGGGCAGGGCGACGACGAAGGTCTTGCCAATCTCACCACCCGTGGCCCGGCGGACGTGGCTCATGTCCTCGTGGCGGTAGCGCCACCATACCAGCATGCACAGCGTGATCGCGAGCACGACGCCGGGCAGGAGGCCGCCGGTGAACAGCGCCGCGATCGAGACGCCCGTCACCGATCCGATCGTGATCAGCACCAGGCTCGGCGGAATGGTCTCGGTCTGGGCGCCCGTGGCCGCCAGCAGCGCGACGAGATCGCCGGGCTTGGCGCCGCGCTGTTTCATCTCCGGAAACAGCACGGGCGCGACGGCCGCCATGTCGGCGGCCTTGGCGCCGGAAATGCCGGAGACCAGATACATCGCGCCGACCAGCACGTAATGCAGGCCGCCGCGGACATGGCCGAGCAGGCTGGCCAGGAACGCCACCATGGCCCGCGCCATGCCGGTCATCTCGATCAGGAGCCCCAGGAACACGAACAGCGGCACCGAGAGCAGGATGAGGTGGCTCATGCCCTCGTCCATCCGCCCGACCAGCACCATGACGGGCGTCCGCGTGGTGAGCGCGAGATAGCCGAAGATCGCGAGGCCAAAGCCGAACGCAATGGGAACGCCGGCAAAGACGCAGAAGCCGGCGACGCCGACGAAGAAGATGACGAGGTTGAGATTGCCGAGCGGCCGCAGCAACGGCTCCGCCAGCCAGAACAGGCCGACCAGGACGGCAACCGATAGTACCGCGGATGCAACCATCCGGTAATCGGCCGCGCGCAGCAGCCGCAGCAAGGCAAAGGCGGCCATCAAGGCAATGCCGGCCGGCAGCGCGGCAGCGCGCCACATATTCGAGATCTGCAGCGCCGGCGTCGTGATGTAGCTTTCCTCGTAGGCATAATCGCCGGACGGCCAGATGATCAGCGCCAGGAACGCCAGCGCCGCGGAGGTCGCGACCAGATCGAGATAGGCCCGCATCGCCGGACCGGCACTCGCGACGATCGCGGTCATGCGCATGTGCTCGGAGCGGCGGAACGCAACCGCCGCGCCCAGCATGGCAAGCCACAGGAACAGGATCGAAGCGAGCTCGTCCGACCAGATCAGCGGACGGTGCAGACCGTAGCGCGCGACCACGCCGGCAAACAGGATCACGATCTCGGCGACGACAAGGATCGCCGCCGGGATTTCGACGACGAGACCGAGCACGCGCTCGATCGAAGTCAGCAGCGAAAGTCGGCGAGGGGACTGAACAGCCGCCTCGCCCGCCACCTCGATCACCTCGATCTCGGCATGAGCCATCCTGATACGAACCTCGGCGGCCCCGACGCGCTACGACAGCTTGCCGACGGCCTTTTCCAGGAGATCCCAGGCCTGGTCGCCATATTTGCCCTTCCATTCCGCATAGAAGCCCGCAGACCGCAGCTTGTCGCGGAACGGCGCCACGGTCGGCTGATTGAAGGTCAGGCCCTTGGTCGCGAGCTCCTGCTGCAGGTTGGCATTGAGCTTGGCGGTATCGGCGCGCTCGTTGACCGCGGCGGCGTTGATGTTCTTGGCGACGATGGTGCGCACGTCCTGGGGCAGCTTTTCCCAGGCTCTGCGGTTGGCCAGGAACCAGAAGCCGTCCCACATGTGGTTGGTCAGCGAGCAGTACTTTTGTACCTCGTAGAGCTTGGCGGTCGAGATGATCGCCAGCGGGTTCTCCTGGCCTTCGACGATCTTGGTCTGGAGCGCCGAATAGACCTCGCTGAAATTGATCGAGGCGGGCGCCGCATCGAACGCCTTGAACATCGAGGTCCACAGCGGCGACACCGGCACGCGGATCTTTAAGCCCTTGAGGTCGTCAGGACCGGTGATCGGCTTGCTCGACGATGTGGTCTGGCGGAAGCCGTTGTCCCAGATCTTGTCCATGACCTCGAGGCCGGCCTTCTTGATCTCGCCGCGGACATGGGCGCCGAGATCGCCGTCCATGGCCTTCCAGACCGTGTCGTAGTCCGGGAACGCGAAGCCGATGCCGTTGATGGACGCGGCCGGCACCAGGGTCGACAGGATCAGGCCGGACAGCGTGAAGAACTCGACGCCGCCGGAGCGGATCTGGCTCAGCATGTCGGTGTCGGACCCGAGCTGGTTGTTCGGGAAGATCTGGAGATCGAACTTGCCGTTCGTCTCGCTCTTGATCGCCGCAGCCATCTCTTTGGCGCGGACGTTCAGCGGATGGGTGTCGGGCAGGTTGTTGGCGTATTTGTAGGTGAACTCGGCGCTCTGCGCGCGGGCCACATGGGGCGCACCGATGCCGCCCAGGACCGCGGTCGCGGCGGAGGCCTTGAGAAGCGTGCGTCGGGAAAAGCTCATGGGTCTGCTTCCTCGGAAGGTTTGTTGTTGTTCTGAGATGCAAACCTATACGGACGGAAGGTCAGAAGGTCATCTGCGATCTCGCGAGGCCTCGCTTATTGCAGCCGGACAAGGTCACGGCAATATCGGCTTTCGGAGACATCGAGCCGATTCAAAATCTGAAAAACAACCCCATGCACAGTAGCCCGCAAGAGCCGAGGTGATGGTCGAGGCGCAGACCGAAATGGGGCCCGGGCGAAGGTGCGATGACAGGAATTCCGTCTAAATAACTGATCTCATTGTATATAAAGATATTCCATAATATACCTTATGCGAATCACGGATTGGGCGGTCACGGGGCGGCCAGCCGATCGGATCTGCTTGCTTCGAAGGACCTGTGACCACTGCACTGCCCCGGCACAGCCGCGTCATGCGACTCGCAGGCATGGAAGTTCTGACGGCTGCCGCAAGCATGTCAGTCCGCTGAAAGCGATCGCAGCCAGGCCAGTCTGGAGATCGCTCGCTCCGCAAGTTGCTGTAGAGTTTCGAGCTGGGCCGCATCGCTCGACCGCTCGGCGCCATCGAGGTAACCGTCGACGAGGGCCTCGGCGACCTCCAGTGGGTCTTTTCGCTCCATGGCTGCCGGAAAGCTCCCAAGGCCCGTGGCGGCGTCGGCCATCTCGATCGTCTGTTGGCGGATGTCCCGGGTCCGGGCCGCGGCTGGCCCTTTCAGGCGTTGTTCCATTTCGCCGAGCTGCGCAACCAGGCGCAGCTCGAGCTGTCGCGCATCGATTTGCCGCAGCGGCATATCCGACGCGTCGGCGCTGCTCCGTTCGTGCTCGTGATGATAGGCACGGCGCCTCTCCTTCCGCAGCGTGGCAACGTGGCCGAGTTCTTCCCTTGCCATCGCCTCGGACGCCTTCTTGATTTCGGGATCATGCGAGTAGGCAGCCAGATAGGACCAGAAGGCGAAGGCGCGTTCCTCGTTGCGGACCGCCATGGCGAGCGCGCGGTATGGCGTCATCAAACGCGATGTCTTCACCTCGGCGGCAGCTTCCGGGGCGAGGGTTTCCGGCGCCTCCCAGCGTACCAGGGCGGGATCTGGCGTCTTGCCGCGACGTGATTGCGACCACCGCGTGACGCTGTCGACGTGCTCGCGCTCGGCGGCGGCGAGTTTGGTGAACACGTCCGCGAGATCATGCTTACCCTGCCCGCGCATATCTTCAGTAAGAGCATCATACCTATTAGCTGCCTCCTGCTCCATTGCATGCGCTAGCGCAAAGAGTTCGTCGAGAGACTCCAATACACCGGCAGGCTCAGCACTAAGCAATGAAGTGCGTAGGAATGACATACCAAGGACTCCAAATGCAGATTTCTGATCTGATTCCGCGCGAACACAAATCTCACCAGCGGGGTTGACAGAGTCAGTCGCACGCGATGAGTGTTGCACGTCAGCGGCGACAAATCATCGACGAAGAATGTCAGGCACGCGCGACCTAATTGGTTGCTCAGATCGCATTTGAATCGACATGTTGAAGCGACCGGATGACGATACCGCCTTCGTAAGGCGTGCAGCACTCGCGCTCGCCGGCTTGCTGCTGTTGTGTCTGACATATATTTCACCTGCCTGCGCCGGTGACTTACCGACATACCTGCCAAAAATCGCACCTGCGGATTTCTTCCCGGGAGCTGATCGCTTCGGCCCGCCTCAGGGTGATCCGCCGATCGTGCCGGTCTATCGCGGCGACCAGCTCGAGGGCTTTGTTTTCCTCAACTCCGATTTCGCGAATTCGGTCGGTTACTCCGGCAAAGCGATTCATCTGCTTGCCGGCATCGACCCGAAGGGTGTGATCACCGGCATCAAGCTGGTCGATCACAAGGAGCCGATCGTGCTGGTCGGCATTCCGGAAGCCCGCATCGTCGCCGCCGTGAACTCCCTGATCGGCAAGGACATGAAGCCTGTCGCAAGTGGTGCCGAGAAGCCACCGCAGGTCGACATCGTGAGCGGCGCGACCGTCACCGTATTGGTGATGGGCGACAGTATCGTTCGCGCGGCATCCAAGCTCATCCGTAGCGGTCGCGTCGGTGGCGGCGACGGCGCTGCGGCTTCGGCAGCCCTCCCCCCTGTCGTCAAGACGCTCGATCTCCAACACAGCGAAGTGCGCGACTGGGAGAGCCTCGCCGGCGACGGCTCGATACGCCGGCTTCATCTTGGCATCGGCGACATCAACGAAGCCTTTGCAAAGTCGGGCAGCGCGGCGGCGGCGCAGTACCCCGAACCGGGTGACGCCAGCGACACCTTCATCGACCTCTACGTGGCGCTCGTGACCGCGCCCACGATCGGCCGCAGCCTGCTCGGCGACGACGGCTATCAGCGGCTGAAGGAGAGCCTCAAGCCCGGGCAGCAGGCGATCGTCGTCGCCGGCAACGGTCCCTACTCCTTCAAGGGTTCGGCCTACGTCCGCGGCGGCATCTTCGATCGCATCGAGATCCTTCAGGAAGGCAACAGCACACGCTTCCGCGATCGCAACCATACCAGGCTTGGAGCACTGGACGCTGTTGGCGCGCCCGAGTTCAGGGAAATTGGCCTGTTCGTCACCCCTCCCGAGTTCACCCTGGACCCGACGCAGCCGTGGCAGATTCAGCTGCTGGTGCAGCGGAGCCTCGGCGGCCGCGACAAGGCATTCCTGACCTTCGATCTCGGCTACGCCCTGCCCGACGGCTACATACGGCGCGAGCAGCGAACCGTGACGGTGCCGGAGAACGCTGCGCCTCCGGCCTCGCATGCAAAAGCTTCGGCCACTCCACCCGCCGAGGCAGACGAGCCTCTTTGGGTGCGGATCTGGCAATCGAGCACGGTTTCGATCGGCATCACCGCGTTCATGCTGGCCGCCCTCACCGGCATCTTCTTCTTCCAGAATCTGCTTGTGCGCCGACCGGTGCTATATACTTGGGTGCGGCGAGGCTATCTCGCCTTCGTTCTGGTCTGGCTCGGCTGGTACGCAAACGCGCAGCTTTCCGTCGTCAACGTCGTCACCTTTACCAATGCGCTGGTGACTGGCTTCCGTTGGGAATTCTTCCTCGCCGCTCCGCTGATCTTCATTCTGTGGGCCGCGACGGCCGGCGGGCTTCTGTTCTGGGGACGAGGCCCGTTCTGCGGCTGGCTGTGTCCCTTTGGCGCGCTTCAGGAGCTCACCAACACGGCCGCGAAATGGCTGAAGGTGCCGCAGATCACGGTGCCGTGGGGACTCCACGAACGGCTGTGGCCGATCAAGTACATCATATTCCTCGGCCTGTTCGGCCTGTCGCTCTATTCGGTCGACATGGCCGAGCGGTTTGCCGAGGTCGAACCGTTCAAGACCGCGATCATCCTGAAGTTCTCGCGAAGCTGGCCGTTCGTGGCCTACGCAGGCGCCCTTCTCGTCATCGGCCTCTTCATCGAGCGCTTCTTCTGCCGCTACCTCTGCCCGCTCGGCGCCGCACTCGCGATCCCCGGCCGCATCAGGACGTTTGAATGGCTGCGCCGTTGGGAAGAATGCGGCTCGCCTTGTCAGCGGTGCTCCAAGGAATGCCCGGTGCAGTCGATCCATCCCGAGGGTCACATCAACGTCAATGAGTGCATCTACTGCATGCACTGCCAGGAACTCTATTACGACGATCACCGCTGCCCGCACATGATCCAGGTGCGGCTCAAGCGCGAGAAGTTCGCGGCCATGTCTTCGCCCGCAATGCGCTCAGGCGGCAAGGGTCCCGCGACCGTCATCACGGCCGGTGGCAAGCCTGTCGGCGCGTCACCCGCCATCTCTCCACCACCTAACTGAACCGAAAGCCGAGGAGGCAATCATGAGCGAGAACAAACAGGCAAAGGGCGTCAGCCGACGAACAGTCCTGGGAACGACGGCCGCCGCGGCGGGCGTGGGCCTTGCCGGCGGAGTCGCGATCAAGGACGGCGGCTTCGTCTCGTCTGCGGACGCGCAGACCAAGAATGCCGCTCCGAAGGCGCCCGCGGCCCGGCCGGCCGTGCAGAAGACCGAGGTCGCGCCGGGAGAGCTCGACGAATATTACGTGTTCTTCTCCAGCGGCCAGTCCGGCGAGATGCGGATCATCGGCCTTCCGTCGATGCGCGAGCTGATGCGCGTCCCGGTCTTCAACCGCTGCAGCGCGACCGGCTGGGGCCAGACCAATGAAAGCATCAAGGTCTTGACCGAAGGCATGCAGCCCGCGACCCGCGAATTCCTCAAGAACCGCGGCGGTACGTTCTTGAACGGCGACCTCCACCACCCGCATATTTCCTTCACGGACGGCACCTATGACGGTCGCTATGCCTTCATGAACGACAAGGCCAATAGCCGCGTCGCGCGCATGCGGCTCGACATCATGAAGTGCGACAAGATCATCGAATTGCCGAACCAGCACACGGTGCACGGCCTGCGCCTGCAGAAATATCCGCGCACGGGCTATGTCTTCGCCAACGGCGAGGACGCCGTGCCGCTGCCAAACGACGGCAAGGTCCTCGACGATCCCAAGCAGTATCACTCCATCTTCAGTGCGATCGACGGCGACACGATGAAGGTGGCCTGGCAGGTGATCGTCAGCGGCAACCTCGACAATGTCGATGCCGACTACCAGGGCAAATACTGCTTCGCGACCTGCTACAACGGTGAGGAAGGCGTCACTCTGGCGGAGATGACCGCCAGCGAACAGGACTGGGTCGTCATCTTCAACATCAAGCGGATCGAAGAGGCCGTGAAGAAGGGCGACTTCAAGGAAATGAACGGCGTGCCCGTGATCGACGGACGCAAGGGCTCGGCCTACACCCGCTACGTGCCGGTCTCGAACAATCCGCACGGCATGAACACCGCACCCGACGGCATCCACATCGTGGCAGCCGGAAAGCTTTCACCCACCGTGACTGTGATGGACGTCCGCAAATTCGACGATCTGTTCGACGACAAGATCAAGCCGCGCGACGTCGTGGTCGCAGAGCCCGAACTGGGCCTCGGCCCGTTGCACACCGCCTATGACGGCAAGGGCAACGCCTACACCACGCTGTTCCTCGACAGCCAGGTCTGCAAGTGGAGCATCGATCTCGCCAAGCGGGCCTTCCAGGGTGAGAAGGTCAATCCCATCCTTCAGAAGCTCGACGTGCATTATCAGCCGGGTCACAACCACACGTCCATGGGCCAGACCAAGGAGGCGGATGGCAAATGGCTCATCTCGCTGAACAAGTTCTCAAAGGACCGCTTCCTGAACGTCGGGCCTCTCAAGCCCGAGAACGATCAGCTGATCGACATTTCGGGCGACCAGATGAAGCTGGTGCATGACGGCCCGAGCTTCGCCGAGCCGCATGACGCGACGATCGTGCACCGGTCCAAGATCAACCCGATCTCGATCTATGACCGCGCGGATCCGATGTTTGCGGATGCGGTCAAGCAGGCCAAGGCGGACGGCATCAATCTGGAAGCGGATTCGAAGGTCATACGCGATGGCAACAAGGTGCGCGTGTACATGACGTCGACCGCGCCGGCCTATGGACTCGAGCAGTTCCAGATCAAGCAAGGCGACGAGGTCACCGTCTTCATCACCAATATCGATGCGGTCGAAGACCTGACGCACGGCTTCTGTATCGTCAACTACGGCATCAACATGGAAATCGGGCCGATGGCCACCTCGTCGGTGACCTTCACCGCCGACAAGCCCGGCGTCTATTGGTACTACTGCTCCTGGTTCTGCCACGCCATGCACATGGAGATGAAAGGCCGGATGTTCGTCGAACCCAAGTCGGTTTGAAGGCGGTCTGATCGGAGCGACCTCGTGGGTCCATTGCTACGCATGTTTCCGGCGGCGCTGGTCGCCGCCGGATTGTCTGGCTTCGCCGATGCGGAGACGTTGACGGCTGTGCCCGGGCAGCCGCTGCAATCGGTGCTGGATGTCGCGCGCGCTGGCGACGTCATCGAGCTCGCTCCCGGGGAATATCACGGTTCGATCCGCATCGAACGCCCCCTCGAGCTGGTTGGGAGTCGAGGCGCGGTGCTGGACGGCGACGGCGCCGACAACGTCATCACCGTCAGCGCACCCGACGTCACCGTCCGTGGCGTGACCATCCGGGCGTCCGGCCGCGATCTGCAGGCGATGAATTCGGGGATCTTCCTGCAGAAGACGGCCGAGCGTGCCAAGATCGAGGGCAACCGGCTGGTGGGAAACCTGTTCGGCGTCTACGTGCATGGCGCCCGGGGCTCGCGGGTCGTCCGCAACGAGATCGAGGGACTGCGCGGCGGGCGCCTCAGCGAGGCCGGCAACGGCATTTCCATCTGGAATGCGCCCGACGTCACCATCGCGGATAACACGTTTCGCTACGGCCGCGACGGCATCTTCTCGATCTCCAGCAGCAAGGACCGCTTCGTCAACAATCGCTTCGAGCAGGTTCGCTTCGCAGTCCACTACATGTACACCAACGACAGCGAAATCAGCGGCAACGTTTCGATCGGCAACCATGTCGGTTACGCCATCATGTATTCGAACCGCCTGGTGATCCGCGGCAACTCCTCCGATCACGATCGCGACTATGGATTTCTCTTCAACTACGCGAACTATGCCCAGATCGAGGACAACCGGGTCACGGGCGGCCCGCTGAACTCGAGGCTGCAGAGCGCGCAAGACAGCGCCGACGACGAGCGAGGCATGCTTCCGCAACAGAAGCGGGAGAGCACTCTCAGGTCCGGCCCGGAGAAATGCGTGTTCATCTACAACACCAATCACAACAAATTCCGCAACAACTGGTTCGAGCGCTGCGCCATCGGCGTGCACTTCACGGCCGGCTCCGAAGGCAACGAAATCACGGGCAACGCCTTCGTCAGCAATGCCAACCAGGTCAAATATGTCGGCACCCGCCACCTCGACTGGTCGATCGGGGGTCGCGGCAACTACTGGAGCGACAATCCGGCATTCGACCTGAACGGGGACGGAATCGCCGACACGGCGTACCGGCCGAATGATCTCATCGATCGCGTGCTGTGGACCGCGCCCGCCGCGAAGGTCCTGATCAACAGCCCCGCCGTCCAGGTGATCCGCTGGGCGCAGGCACAGTTTCCCGCATTGCTCCCGGGCGGCGTAGTCGACAGCCGTCCGCTGGTGTCGCCGCCGCAGCGCGCTGCGCAGAAGGAAGCGCGATGACCCGCACGGTCCGCATCAGCGACGTCACCAAAACGTTCGGCCAGGTCAAGGCCGTGCGCGATGCTTCGTTCACGCTTGATCAAGGCGAGCTGGTCGCCTTGATCGGCCACAATGGCGCCGGCAAGACCACGCTCATGAAGCTCATGCTCGGGTTGATCCGGCCGACCAGCGGCTCGATCGAGGTTCTCGGAGACAATCCCGCCGCCGGCGAATTCGCAGGCCGCCGACAGCTCGGCTACTTGCCGGAAAACGTCTCCTTCGACCCTGCCCTGACCGGCCGCGAGACGCAGGCCTTCTACGCTCGGCTGAAGCGAGAGCCGGTTGCCAAGGCGCTGGAGCTGCTCGACGCCGTCGGACTGGGAGCCGCCAGCCGCCGCCGGGTCAACACCTATTCGAAGGGCATGCGTCAACGGCT
>NZ_JALBGZ010001539.1:0-513 GCF_023006515.1 Bradyrhizobium sp. PRIMUS42 | reverse complement strand
TGCCGGCACGACGCCGACGAGGCCGAGCGGTCCCGTCAGGACGACCATCGCCATCGTCGAGAACGAGCGCACCTGCAGCATGACGACGATCAGCATCGCGGCAATCATGGCCGGGAAGATCGTCGCCAACGCATCGTTGGCCTTGGTTGCCTCTTCGATCGATCCACCGAGCTCGATACGATAGCCGGCCGGAAGGGATGCGATCAGCGGCTGCAGGGCGGTGTTGATATCCTTGGAGACTTCCGGAGGTTGGGTCGCCTCATTGATATCGGAGCGTATCGTGACGACCGGCGTGCGATCGCGCCGCTTCATGATCGGCTCTTCGAGCCGGATCTCCGAATGACCGACCTGGTCGAGCGGAATGGCGCGGCCGTCGCGGCTCATCAATGAGAAATCCGCCAGACGGGCCGGATCGAGCCGCTCGCGGCCGGCGCTGCGTGCCACGATCGGGACATTGCGGATGTCCTCGCGAACCTGCGTCACGGGAATGCCGGTGAGGAGGAACTGGAGCTG
>NZ_JALBGZ010001538.1:0-514 GCF_023006515.1 Bradyrhizobium sp. PRIMUS42 | reverse complement strand
AGCGGTGCGCGCTATCGCCGGCCGGAGATCGCAAACCTCGACAAGTTCGAGGGACGCGGCGTCTGGTATTGGGCCTCGCCGGTCGAGGCGCGGCTCTGCGCCGGCGAGGAGGTGGCCCTCGTCGGTGCCGGCAATTCCGCAGGCCAGGCCGCCGTGTTCCTGTCGGGTCACGCCAAGAAGGTGCTGATGATCATCCGCGGCGGCGGTCTGGGCGCCAGCATGTCGCGCTATCTCATCGAGCGCATCGAAGCGACGCCGAACATCGAATTGATGTTCAACACCGAGATCACGGCGCTCGAGGGCGACGAGGCCTCGCTGCTGCGGCGCATTCGCTGGAAGAGCCGGTTGTCGAGCGATGAGGATGAAGCCAACATCCGCAACCTGTTTTTGTTCGTCGGCGCGGATCCCGCCACCTCCTGGCTCGACGGCTGCGGCGTCACGCTCGATCGCGGCGGCTTCGTCGTGACAGGCGCGCAGTCCGAGCAGAACCAGGGCCGGCTGGTGGCGCCGCTGG
>NZ_JALBGZ010001537.1:0-518 GCF_023006515.1 Bradyrhizobium sp. PRIMUS42 | reverse complement strand
GAAGCGCAGGGCAAGAGCCTGGGGACGGCGCTCGGCGCGCTCTATGCCGGCATCTTTCCGGGCGCCACCATGCATACGCCGGTCGACGTCACGGAGCGGGCGCTCGCAGCGATGAAGGCATGCGAGGCCGATTGCGTCGTCTCGCTCGGCGGCGGCTCGACCACGGGCCTCGGCAAGGCTTTGGCCTTGCGCACCGGCGTCAATCAGCTCTGCATCCCCACCACCTATGCCGGCTCGGAAATGACGCCGATCGTCGGCCAGACCGAGAACGGGTTGAAGACCACGGTGCGCGATGCGGCGATCCTGCCCGAGACCGTGATCTACGATGTCGATCTGACCCTGACGCTGCCGGCGAGCTTAGCCGCAACATCGGGCATCAACGCAATCGCCCACGCCGTCGAAGCGCTTTACGCGCGCGACACCAATCCGGTGACCTCGCTGATGGCGGAAGAAGGCATCCGCGCGCTCGCGCGCGCCCTTCCCGCGATCGCCGCCAAGTCCGACGACCGCGAGGCCCG
>NZ_JALBGZ010001536.1:0-520 GCF_023006515.1 Bradyrhizobium sp. PRIMUS42 | reverse complement strand
CCGGCGGAGGCAGGCGGCAACCGCGTGATTTCCCGCGGCGACAGCCTGTGGGCGCTCAGCCGGCTCGCCTACGGTGACGGCGCGCGCTACGCCGTGATCTTCAAGGCCAACCGCGACAAGATCCACAACCCCAATTTGATCTATCCCGGCCAGACCTTTGTGATGCCGCAGAAGGCGGAGTGAGCCAGAGTCCCCGCGACGCTTTACCCTGTGTCGCCCGGGAACAATCGGTTCCCTCGCGAGTCATCTCGATACGGCGCAGTGCGCGCGTGGGCAGCTGGGAGGAGGCCGAATTGGTCAGGTCAGCGGTCATGTCGGGACGCATGGGACTGGCGCTGACCGGCGCGACCCTTCTGATTGCGGCAGTGCTGTTGCCTGCCAGAGCCGAGGCCCAGTTCGGATTGCGCGGCGGCCCGCTCGGCGTTGCGCGTTTTGCCGTCGGCCACATGATCGGCGTGTCGCGACTGCGCCATTCCCGCATGGCGGTGCGGGGTAGTCGGTACCGCTCCGCCGCGCTGAG
>NZ_JALBGZ010001535.1:0-522 GCF_023006515.1 Bradyrhizobium sp. PRIMUS42 | reverse complement strand
AGCTCGCCTTCAGCCGCTCCTCGGCTTCGCGCACGCGCGTCACGAGCTGGCCGGCAAAGCTGTCGACCTGGTTCAACGCGCGGGCAAAGCGCCAGGTCAGCCCGGCGCCGATCGCGACCAGCATCGCCGAATAGGACAGGCGCGAGACGAAGATGCGATCGTTGCTCACGATCTCGAGGACGTTAAGCATGTCCTGGATCCAGCAGACCAGCACGATCGTCACCGCGCAGCCGATCGTGAAGCTCGCGGCGTCCTGCCGCCGCACCACTGCCGTTGCCGTGATGCAGGCCATCAGGACCAGGCAAATTCCGACCGTGGGGATGCCGAGCACCAGAAAGAGGATGCGCGGCAGTGGCGGGCCTCCGATCAGCCCGACCACGAACACGACGATTCCCGGCAGGAACAGCAGCGTGGCGTAGCGTGGCCAGCGCCAGCCGAAAAACAGCACGCCGAAGACGACGATCAGCGCACTCTCTGTCGGGGCGGACGCCAGCAGCACGGCGGCCAGCCGCGATGTGGCGG
>NZ_JALBGZ010001534.1:0-524 GCF_023006515.1 Bradyrhizobium sp. PRIMUS42 | reverse complement strand
CGAGCCCGATCGCACTCGCAGCGTTGTCGCCGGCGCCGCCCGCGACGACGACTTTCTCAGTCATGCCCCAGCGCTGCGCGTACTCCGGCGCCAGCACCGCGCTCACCGCGCTGCCCTCGACGAGGCGCGGCATATGATGAAGGTCGAGCCCGGTCGCATGCAGCAGCAGGGCAGACCAGCGGCGCTGGCCGACGTCGAGCCACAGCGTGCCGGCGGCATCGGACATGTCCTCGATCATCTCGCCGGTCAGGCGATAGCGGACATAGGCCTTCGGCAGCAGCACTTTTGCCACGCGCGCGAAAACATCGGGCTCGTGCCGCGCGACCCAGAGCAGCTTCGGCGCGGTGAAGCCGGGCATCGCCAGATTTCCGGCGATCATGTGCAGCGAGGGACAGCGCCGCTCCAGCAGGGCGCATTCGCTTTGCGAGCGGCCGTCGTTCCAGAGAATCGCGGGACGCAGCGGCCGGCCGTCCTCGTCGAGCAGCGTCGCGCCGTGCATCTGACCCGACAGGCCGATGCCGGCC
>NZ_JALBGZ010001533.1:0-527 GCF_023006515.1 Bradyrhizobium sp. PRIMUS42 | reverse complement strand
ACCCGCATCCCGCTGATGGCCAACGGCACCATCGACCTCGAATGCGGCTCGACCACCAACAACGCCGAGCGCCAGAAGCAGGTCGCCTTCACCAACACCCATTATCTGACCGCCAGCCGCTACGTCTTCAAGAAGTCGAGCGGCCTGAAGTCGATCGACGACCTCAAGGGCAAGACGGTGGTCTCGACCGCGGGCACCACCAACATCAAGCAGCTCACCGAGGCCAACGTCGAGAAGAAGCTCGGCGCCAACATCATCCCGGCCAAGGACCACGCCGAGGCCTTCCTGATGGTCGAGACCGACCGCGCGGTCGCCTTCGTCATGGACGACATCCTGCTCGCGAGCCTCGTCGCCGGCTCGAAGTCGCCGGGCGACTACGAGATCTCCAAGGATGCGTTCTCCAAGCCAGAGCCCTACGGCATCATGCTGCGCAAGGACGACGCCGCCTTCAAGAAGGTCGTCGATGCCGCGACCGCGGCGCTCTACACCTCCGGCGAGGCGCAGAAGATCTACGACAAGTGGTTCAC
>NZ_JALBGZ010001532.1:0-528 GCF_023006515.1 Bradyrhizobium sp. PRIMUS42 | reverse complement strand
ATCGTCGCGTTCTCGGCGGATGAAGTTTACGCCATCGCCGAGCTGATCCGCCGCCAGCATGGCGGCGCCGCCGTGGTGCTGGGCTCGCTGTCACCGCGCACGCGCAATGCGCAGGTGGCGATGTTCCAGAACGGCGACGTCGATTATCTCGTCGCCACCGACGCCGTCGGCATGGGCCTCAATCTCGACGTCGACCACGTCGCCTTCGCCTCCGACCGCAAGTTCGACGGCTACCAGTTCCGCCGTCTGACGCCGTCCGAATTCGCGCAGATCGCAGGGCGCGCCGGCCGCGCCACGCGCAACGGCACCTTCGGCACCACGGGGCGCTGCGCGCCGTTCGAGCCCGAGCTCGTCAACGCGCTGCAGAACCACACCTTCGATCCCGTGAAGATGCTGCAATGGCGGAACGCCAAGCTGGATTTCTCCTCGCTCGGTGCGCTCCAGGTCTCGCTGAACCTCGCCCCCGGCCACGAGGCGCTGACGCGCGCGCCGATCGCCGAGGTCATGCGCGTGCTCGTCCACGCCGCC
>NZ_JALBGZ010001531.1:0-528 GCF_023006515.1 Bradyrhizobium sp. PRIMUS42 | reverse complement strand
TGCGTGTGCATTCTCATCGCACGACGGACAAGCGGGTGCCAGCCGGCGCCCGGCCTTCCCTGCGCCCTTTCGCTATGAGGGCGTGATGCGAAGCGCAAAGCTCGGGCGGAATGCGCCGCGAGGAGGTGAAGGCATGTCTGCGAGTCACAACCTTCGACATCGTAGGGTGGGCAAAGCGCAAGCGTGCCCACGCTCGTGTCGCGATGGAATTCGGTGGGCACGGCGCTGTGCGCCTTTGCCCACCCTACGGGACTTGAAATGCCAGTTGGAGGACGGCGACCATGCATCTTGCTCCGTCACTGCGAGGAGCTCGCGACAAAATTGCGCAGCAATTTTGCGCTGAAGCGACGAAGCAATCCAGAGTCCCTCCGCGGAAAGACTCTGGATTGCTTCGCTCCGCTCGCAATGACGCTGTGGTGAGAGTGCGCGCCACATTCCGTTCTCGTGCCCCGGACGCAGCGCAGCGCCCCCGGCGATGCGAAGCATCGTCCGGTGCGGTGCGCTGCAGAGCCGGGGCCCATCTCGCCG
>NZ_JALBGZ010001530.1:0-529 GCF_023006515.1 Bradyrhizobium sp. PRIMUS42 | reverse complement strand
GCGCAAGCTGCCCTCCGGCGTGCTCGGCCCCTTCGTCAATGACGAATATTCCGACGTGAGCTTCGCCCTTTATGCCCTCAAGGCCAAGGGCATGCCGATGCGCGAGCTCGCAAGGCAAGCCGAGACCATCCGTCAGGACCTCCTGCACGTGTCCGGCGTCAAGAAGATCAACATCCTCGGCGAACGTCCCGAGCAGATCTTTGTCGAGTTTTCCTATGCCAAGCTGGCAACCCTCGGTGTGTCGGCAACGGATATCGTTGCCGCCTTGCAGCGGCAGAACACGATGACACCCGCCGGCTCGATCGACACCAAGGGACCGCAGGTCTTCATCCGGGTCGACGGCGCCTATGACAGCGTCCAGGCGATCGCCGATACGCCCATCGTCGCCGCCGGGCGGACGCTGAAGCTGTCCGACATCGCCGAGGTCCGCCGCGGCTACGAGGATCCTCCCACCTACATCATCAGGCACCAGGGTGAGCCCACCATCATGCTCGCAGCGGTGATGCAGGAGGGCTGGAATGGTCTGGCG
>NZ_JALBGZ010000152.1:0-10756 GCF_023006515.1 Bradyrhizobium sp. PRIMUS42 | reverse complement strand
ATCACGGTGTTGCGACGTGGCGAGGTCATCGCCGAAGGCTCCTATCAGCAGATCGCTGAAAACGCGGAGGTGGTCGCGATGCCGAGCCCGCCGCGCAAATGGCCGACGAAGCCGTTGGCCGCGCGGAACAGCTCGCGGCTCATGCCGGAATTGGAGACGAAGGAGCCCATCAGCAGGAACATCGGGATGACGCCGAAGGTGTAGTCGGTGACTGTGCGCATCGAGGTCTGGCCGACCAGCTTCAGCGCCGCATTCCCGTTGACGAGGTAGGCGAAGCCGGAGACGCCGACGAGGCCCATGGCCATGCCGACGGGCACGCGCAGCAGCATCAGGACGAACAGGGAAACGAAGCCGATTACGGCGACGGCATCGGTGCTCATGATTACTCCGTCGCCTTCAATTTGGGGTCATGCATCTCTTCGGGATGGAAGATCAGCCGGTAGGTGCGGATCGCGATCAGCAGCACGGCGCAGACGTCGCCGATCCAGGCGGCCGCGAAGAACGGCCAGGTCGGCATGTGCATGTCGAAGGTCTGGACGTTGTCATTGTAGGTGCCGCGCACCTTGTCGAACAGCGTCCAGGTCTGCACGGTCACGACGAACAGCAGAACCAGGGTTGCGAACACGTCGATCCAGCGTTGATGGCGCGGCCCGACATTGCCCCAGACCAGATCGACCGTGATGTGGGTGCCGCGATAGGAGGTCGCCGCGATGCCCCAGAAGATGAGAATGCCGAGCAGCATGCGGCCGATGTCGAAGCTGTCGGGGATCGAGTAGTTCAGCGTGTTGCGCAGCAGCACCGACAGGAAGATGTCGAGCGCGACGATGCCGACGAATCCGGCTGCGATCCATTCGATCGTGTCGATCACGCGATCCATCCAGGAGCGCTTCATGGGAAAGAGTCCTTCAGGCGAGTGCGAGGTGTGTCCGCGATGAAAGCTGCGCTCCCTCTCCCGCTTGCGGGGGAGGGTTGGGGAGAGGGTATTTCCGCAACCGAGGACCCCGAAGAGGAGAGAGCCCTCACCCGGCGCGCGGGACGATGCTTCGCATCGACCGGGCGCGCCGACCTCTCCCGCAAGCGGGAGAGGTGCAGCGAGTACGCGGCCGCTGCTGGGCTACTCCGCCAGCGCGTTGTACTTCTTCAGCGACGCCTTGAGATCCGCGAGCGCCGCGTCGGGATCGGCGCCGGCCTTCTTGGCGCCCTCACTCCAGGTCTTCACCAGCGGCTCGGCGGCCTTCTTCCATGCGGCGGTCTGTTCGGGTGTCAGCTTGTAGACCTCGTGGCCGGATTCCGCCTTCACCTTGTCGATGCCGGCATCCTCGAACTTGCCCCAGTGCTCGCCGACCGCGCCCGCCATTTCGACCGAGCAATTCTTGTCGATCGCGGCCTTCTGCTTGTCGGACATCGCATTGTACTTGTCCTTGTTGATCACGAACACGAATGTCGTGGTGTAGAGCGGCGCCTCCATGTCGTACTTGGTCACCTTGTCGATGCCGAACAGCACCAGGGAGCCCCAGGGGAAGGTGACGCCGTCGGCGACGCCGCGCTCGATGATGTCGCGCACTTCCGGCGCCGAAGACTGCACGTTGGTGCCGCCGAGCGAGGTGACGAAATTCGCCATGGTGGCGTGCGCAGGGCGGATCTTCATGCCCTTCA
Organism: Bradyrhizobium sp. PRIMUS42; assembly: GCF_023006515.1. Taxonomy (NCBI): domain Bacteria; kingdom Pseudomonadati; phylum Pseudomonadota; class Alphaproteobacteria; order Hyphomicrobiales; family Nitrobacteraceae; genus Bradyrhizobium; species Bradyrhizobium sp. PRIMUS42. The sequence goes on along the minus strand of NZ_JALBGZ010000152.1, from coordinate 9,100 downwards.
CGTCCTCAGGGCTGACGATCTTCTTGGTTTTGGAATGGAAGGAGGAGGGCGAGTGGACGAAGGCGAGGCAGTATTTGACGTCCTTCATCTCCTTCTCGGCATATTTGCGATACCAGGCGTCCAGCCCCATCGAGCCGCCCTTGGCGTCGGAGATCAGGAACGGCAGCTCGCCGGCGCCGACGATCGGGAAACGGCCGGGCTGGTAGCCGGGATTGACGTAGGTGACGTCGGCGATGCCGTCGCGTGCCATGTCGTAATGGTCGAACGCCTTGCCGAGCTGCTGGGCTGGAAACACCTTGCCCTTGATGGTGCCGCCGGAGTCCTTCTCGACCGCCGCAGCCCAGTCTTCCAGCGACTTCTGCAGGGGATGCGAGGCCGGCACCCAGTGCGAGATCTTCAAATCGAAGGTCTTGTCCTGCGCCAAGGCAGGCGTCACGCTCGCGGCCAGCAGCAATGCCAGGCAGGCTTTTCTCATCACGCGTCTCTCCCTTTTCGACGGCGGGCTTCGATGGCCCGGTCTCGTTAATTAACATGTTATCTAATTGGCCGGCGCGTTCAAGCCGGAACTGGCGCGCGCCTTGTCGCGCCGTCTACGTCAGCGATGTTGCATGGATTTGTCGCTGCGGGCGACGACCGCTCCCCTTTTGTCCAAACGTTATATGATATAATTATCGTCTGCGGGCTGGCGCGACAAGCGGGCCGTGCGGAAGCCTACAGGATCGGAAGGAGCAAGTATTGCGGACAAAAGTCGCAATCATCGGGGCCGGACCGGCCGGATTGTTGCTTGGGCAACTGCTGCACGCTTACGGCATCGACAATATCATTCTGGAGCGGCAGAGCCCGGACTATGTGCTCGGCCGCATTCGCGCCGGCCTGCTGGAGGAGGGAACCGTCGCGCTGCTCGACCAGGTCGGTGCCGGCGCGCGGGCGCATGCCGAAGGCCTGCTGCACGAGGGCATCGAGCTCGCCTTTTCCGGCCGCCGACACCGCATCGACATGAAGGCCGCGACAGGCAAGACGGTGATGATTTACGGCCAGACCGAGGTCACGCTCGACCTGATGAACGCGCGCAAGGCCGCCGGTCTCGTCTCGGTCTACGAGGCCAGCGACGTGCAGCCGCATGATTTCGACGGCAGTCACCCGCGCGTAACCTACGTCAAGGACGGCGTTACCCATACGATCGATTGCGACTTCATTGCCGGCTGCGACGGTTTTCACGGCGTCAGCCGCGCCAGCGTTCCGGCCACGGCGATCGAGGAGTTCGAGCGGATCTATCCGTTCGGCTGGCTCGGCATTTTGTCCGATACGCCGCCGGTCAGCCATGAGCTGATCTATTCCAACCATGCGCGCGGCTTTGCGCTTTGCACCATGCGCTCGACCAGACGCAGCCGCTACTATGTGCAGTGCGCGCTCGATGACCATGTCGACCAATGGCCCGACGACCGCTTCTGGGACGAACTGAAGCGCCGGCTCGACCAGGAGGCGGCCGACAGTCTCGTCACGGGCCCATCGATCGAGAAGAGCATCGCGCCCCTGCGCAGCTTCGTCGCCGAGCCGATACGCTTCGGCCGGATGTTCTTGTGCGGCGATGCCGCCCACATCGTGCCGCCGACCGGCGCCAAGGGGCTGAACCTTGCGGCCAGCGACGCGCATTATCTGTCGAGCGCCTTGCGCGAGTTCTACGACGAGAAATCGAGCGCCGCGATCGACGCCTATTCCGTCACGGCGCTGGCGCGGGTCTGGAAGGCCGTGCGTTTCTCCTGGTGGATGACCTCGATGCTGCACAAATTCCCCGACACCGGCACGATCGGCGCCCGCATCCAGCTCGCCGAGCTCGACTACGTCACGCAGTCGCAGGCCGCGATGACATCGCTGTCGGAGAATTACGTGGGGCTGCCGTTTTGAGGGTGGCGACGTTGGTGCCGTAGGGTGGGCAAAGCGCAGCGTGCCCACCAGCTCTCTCGATCATCGAGAGATCGTGGGCACGGCGCTTTGCGCCTTTGCCCACCCTAGGGGACCGTTGTTGTGGCGCCGCACGTTTCAAACGCCCGCACAAATCCCGTTTAAAGCTTTGTAGGTGATGCATTCATCACTTCGTTCGCGTTCAATGCCGGCACCCCTGCAACGCGAGACAGCCATGATCACCCCCGACATCCCCGCCGGCTTCGAGTCGCATTTCCGCAAAGCCCCGCTCACCGATCCCTGGGAGCCGCTCTATTCGAAGAAGACCGACAAGGGCGTCACCGTGGGATTGCGGCTGGCGACGCCGCACACCAACGCGCGCGGGCTCATCCATGGCGGGCTGATTGCGGCGCTGGCCGATGCCGCCATGGGCTATAGCTGCGCCCAGGCCACGGGCTGGACCACCTCGTTCGTCACGATCTCGCTGTCGGTCGACTATGTCGGCGCGGCCGAGATCGGCCAATGGCTCGCGGTCGAGGGCGAGGCGATCAAGACCGGCAATACGATCTGTTTCGCGCAGTGCCTGGTGAGGGCCGACGACGCCGTGATCGCGCGGGCCAGCGGCACGTTCCGGGTGGTGCCGAAGAAGGGGTAGCTCCACTCTCTCCGTGTCCCGGACGCGCTGCAGCGTGTAACGCTGCTGCGCAGAGCCGGGACCCATGTCTCGACATGGAGCCCTGCCGCCTTCTGGGCCCCGGCTCTGCATCGCATCACTGCGTGCTGCGATGCGTCCGGGGCACGAGTGCTACCCAAACCGCCACTGCGCCGTCTCCACCACGAGATCGACGAACGCGCGCACCTTGGCCGAGAGCAGGCGCGAGGTCGGATAGACGATGTGGATCGGAAGCACCGGCTGTTCGTATGCCGCGAGCACGATTTTGAGCCGTCCGCGCTTCAGGCCGTCGGCGGCCTGATAGGCCAGCACGCGCGTCACGCCGCCGCCGGCCTCGGCATATTGCAGCGCCGCGTCGGCGCTGTTGCTGATGAAACGGGGAGACGGCGTCACCTCGATGTCGCGGCCGTCGCGCAGGAAGCGCCATTCGGACCAGGGGCCGAACTGGATAGTCTGATGTGCGGGAAGGGCTTCCGGCGTCTTGGGTTCGCCGTGGCGCTTGAGATAGTCGGGCGAGGCCACAACGATCCGCCTCATCTGGCCGACCTGGCGCGCCACCAGCGAGGAATCGGCGAGATGGCCGATCCGCACCGCGGCGTCGACGGCGTCCTCCACGAGGTTGACGAGATGGTCGGAGAGCCGCAATTCGCAGGCGACCTCGGGATAGCGCTTGAGATAGGCGGTCATGACCGGCCCGACATGCAGACGGCCGAAGCCGACCGGCGCCGATACCACGAGCCGTCCGCTCGGCCGGTTGCGCTCCTCCCGCGCAGAGCCATCGGCCTCCTCGACATCGGCGAGGATGCGCCTTGCGCGTTCCAGATAGCGCGTGCCGACATCGGTCAATCTCACCTGCCGCGTGGTCCGCTGCAGCAGCCGCGCGCCGAGATGCTCCTCCAGCGCCGCGATCAGCCGCGTCACCGCCGAGGGCGACAGTCGCAGCTTGCGCGCCGCCGGCGCAAAGCCGCGCAGATCGGCGACGGTGACGAAGACGTGCATGGCTTCGAGACGGTCCATGGGCATTATTGCATATATTGCAACGATGAAGTGTCAAGCAGATCGATTGTTTTACCCGCCGAAAGCTCCATTTTGGGACGTGAAAGACGCAGCAATGCGCCGGAATTCCAGGAGATGTTCCGATGACGGCCGTACAGACTTATGCCAGCGACGTCGCCTTCTCGCCCGCGGTGAAGGTGATCCAGGCGCGCAAGGGTTCGCGCGAGGCTTATGCGCGCAGCGAGCAGCGCGGCTGGCGCACCGAGGTCGACGACAACCTCGAAGCCTTCCTCGCCGACGCCAACAGCTTCTATTTCGCCACCGCTTCAGCGGACGGCCAGCCCTATATCCAGCACCGCGGCGGGCCCAAGGGCTTTCTCAAGGTGCTGGACAAGCAGACGCTGGCCTTCGCCGACTACGCCGGCAACCAGCAGTTCATCACCCAGGGTAACCTCTCGGACAATCCCAAGGCCTACATCTTCGTGATGGACTACGCCCACCGCCGCCGCGTGAAGATCTGGGGCGAGGCGCGCGTCATCGAGGACGACGAGGCACTGACGACGTCGCTGATGCCGAAGGGCTATCGTGCCCGGCCCGAGCAGGTGATCCTGTTCAAGATCGCGGCATGGGACACCAACTGCCCGCAACACATCCCACAGAAGTTCGATGCGGGTGACGTTGCCACGGCGCTGGCGATGAGGGATGCGAGGATTGCGGAGTTGGAGGCGGAGGTCGCAGCGCTGAAGGCGGCTGGTTGATCTCCGAGCCACACGCTCGGTGCACCCTCGCCCCTTGTGCGAGAGGGTGGATCGCCGCGAAGCGGCGAGCCGGGTGAGGGGTTCTCTCCTCACGAGAGGTGTCACGTGTGGAGAGAACCCCTCATCCGGCGCTTCGCGCCACCTTCTCCCACAAGGGGAGAAGGGAGGGGCATCGCCATTGCGGCGCCAGCGACCGCGAAATCAGATCACGCTCTCACCTTCGTGCTGGAAGCCGAGATAGCTGGCCGCGACGCGTTCGTTCGCCGCGATGTCGCTGGCCTTGCCGCTGAGCACGAACTCACCGAGCTCCATGACATAGGCCTGGTCCGCGATCTTCAGCGCGGCCTGCGCGTTCTGCTCGACCAGCAGGACGGAGACGCCGCTGGCGCGCAGCTCGGTGACGATGCGGAAGATGTCGGCGACGATGATCGGGGCGAGGCCGAGGCTCGGCTCGTCCAGCATCAGGAGCTTCGGCTCTCCCATCAGCGCCCGGCCCATCGCCAGCATCTGCTGCTCGCCGCCGGAGAGCGTGCCGGCGAGCTGCTTGCGGCGCTCCTTCAGCCGCGGGAACAGCGTGTAGACGCGCTCCATCGAGGCTTTCGCCTTGCTTCGCTCGATGCGAAAGGCTCCTAACTCGAGATTGTCCTCGACATTCATGGTCACGAACAATTCGCGGTGCTCGGGAACAAGGCCGAGGCCCATCGCGACGCGGTCCTCGATGTCGAGCCGGGCGAGATCCTGTCCCGCAAAGGTGACGCGGCCCTTCAGTGGCAGGACGCCCATGATGGCGGAAAGCAGCGTGGTCTTGCCGGCGCCGTTGGCGCCGACGATGGTGACGATCTGGTTGTCGCCGACCTCGAGCGAGACCGAGCGCACCGCCTCGACCTTGCCATAGGCGACATGTGCGTCGGTGACGGACAACAGCGTGCTCATGCCGCCACTCCGAGATAGGCCTTGATCACTTCAGGGTTGGTCTTGATCGTGGCGGGGGTGCCCTCGGCGATCTTGGTGCCGAAATCGAGCACCACGATGCGGTCGGCGAGGTTCATAACGAAGCCCATGTCGTGCTCGACCAGCAGCACGCTCATGCCGCCGTCGCGCAATTCACGGAGCAGGGTGGCGAGCTGCTGCTTTTCCATATGGCGCAGGCCGGCGGCCGGCTCGTCGAGCAGCAGCAGCATCGGATCGACGCAGAGCGCGCGGGCGATCTCGACGATGCGCTGCTGGCCAAGCGAGAGGCTGCCCGCGAGGTGGTGCATCTGCTCAGTGAGGCCGACACGCTCGATCTGGCGGGCGGCCTCAGCGAGAAGCTTGGCTTCATCGGCGCGGTCGAGCCGCAGCATCGAGGCGATCGGCCCCGAATGGCCGCGCAGATGCGCGCCGATCGCGACGTTTTCCAGCACGGTCATGTCAGGCACCAGCTTGACGTGCTGGAATGTGCGGGAGATGCCGAGCTTGACGATCTCCTGCGGCGGCGCCTTGTCGACTTTCCTGCCCAGCACCGAGATCGAGCCTGAGGTGGCCGACAGCACGCCGGTGATGAGGTTGAAGGTCGTGCTCTTGCCGGCGCCGTTCGGGCCGATGAGCGCGACGATCTCGCGGGCCTGGACGTCGAAGGAGACGTTGTTGACGGCGACGACGCCACCAAACTGCTTTCGCGCCTTGTCGACCTGGAGCAGGACGCTGGACTGGCCGGGCGAGCGGGTGCGCTGCTCCAGCTTCAGGGAGGTGTCGGGCTTCTTGCCACCGGTAGATTCCGGCAGGAACGACATCAGCCACGGCCAGAGGCCGCCGGGGGCGAGTTGCAACAGGGCCACCAGCATGATGCCGAACACGATGGTCTCGACCTGTCCGGATCCGGGCAGGATCAGCGGCAAATAGCTTTGCAGCACCTCTTTCAGGACCACGACGATCGCCGCGCCCAGGACGCCGCCCCAGACATAGCCGGCGCCGCCGACCACCGCGATGAAGAGATATTCGATGCCGGCCTGGGCGCCGAACGGTGTCGGGTTCACCGCGCGCTGAAGATGCGCGTAGAGCCATCCCGAGAGGCCGGCCAGGACCGCGGCATGGATGAACACCAGCAATTTGGCGCGCGGCGTGTGCACGCCGAACGCTTCGGCTGCGACATGGCCGCGGCGCAGCGCGCGGATGGCGCGGCCGGTGCGGGAATCCAGCAGGTTCATCGTCAGCAGCGCCGACACGATCACGGCGACCCAGATCGCGTAATAGATCGAGCCGGGCGAGAGCATCTTGAACGTGCCGATCGAGAGCGGCGGGATTGCCGAGATGCCGTCGTTTCTCCCGAGGAATTCCAGCTTGCTGAACAGATAGAACAGCCCGAGCCCCCAGGCGAGGGTGCCGAGCGGCAGATAATGGCCGGAGAGGCGGACGGTGATCAGCCCGAGCAGCACCGCCAGCGAACCGCTGACGACCAGCGACAGCGGCAGCGTCAGCCAGGGCGACAGGCCGTAGGCCGTCGACAGCACCGCGGTGGTGTAGGCGCCGAAGCCGACGAAAGCCGCCTGTCCGAACGAGGTCAGGCCGCCGACGCCGGTCAGCAGCACGAGGCCCATCGCGACCAGGGCGGCGAGACCGATATTGTCGAGCAGCACGATCCAGAACGGGGGCATCCCCGGGATGAACGGGATCGCCGCCATGAGAGCTGCGAAGGCGATGATGGGAAGCCGGCTCTGCATCTTGGCGTCAGTCCTTCTCTTCCTCGACCGCCGGCGCGGCGAGCGAGCGCAGCAGCAGCACGGGGATCAGCAACATGAAAACGATCACCTCCTTGTAGTTGGAGGCATAGAAGGACGAGAACGCCTCGACGAGGCCGACGACCAGCGCCGCGACGGCGGTCAAGGGGTAGCTGACGAGGCCGCCGATGATCGCGGCGACGAAGCCCTTCAGGCCGATCAGGAAGCCGCTGTCATAGTAGAGCGTCGTGATCGGCACGATCATGATGCCCGACAGCGCGCCGATGACGGATGCCAGCAGGAAGGCGATCTGTCCCGATAATGTGGTGCGGATGCCCACGAGTCGCGCCCCCAGCCGGTTCACCGCGGTCGCGCGCAGCGCCTTGCCGTAGAGCGTCAGGCCGAAGAACAGCCAGAGCCCGACGATGAAGGCGACGGTGATGCCGTAGACGGTGAGGCTCTGGCCGGTGAAGCGCAGCGCGCCGGCGGTGAAGGCGCCGGACAGCACGGCTGGTCCGCGCTGACCTTCGGCACCGAAGAACAGGAGGCCCAGTCCCTGCAGCGCGAGGTGGACGCCCACCGAGGCGATCAGCAGCACCAGCACGGAGGTGTGCGCCAGCGGCTGGAATGCGACGCGGTAGAGATAGAGGCCGATCATCGCCACGATCACCAGCGACAGCGCGATGCTGACCGCGACCGGCGGCTTCTGAGCGGCGAAATACATAGTCAGCGCCAGCACGATGGCCGGCAGCACGATGTTGGTGGCAGCGCTGCGCAGGATCAGCCGCCCGTGCAGCGCCTTGCGCGCCACGAACAGGTCGAAGGCGAAGGCGCCGATGCCCAGTGCCATTGCGAGCTTTGCCGTGCCCGGCATCTGGCCCGCCGCCAGCGAGGCATAGGTCAGCGCGCCGTAGGTGACGAATTCGCCCTGGGGAATGAGGATCACCCGGGTAACGGCGAACACCAGCACCAGCGCCAGGCCGAGCAGCGCATAGATCGCGCCATTGGTGATGCCGTCCTGCACCAGGAACAGCATGATGGTGGTATTCAAGACCGGACGCTCCCCCTAAAGATTGCGGACGGTCCCCTCGATTGCGGTGGACGGTCCGCTCACAGCCATTGAAAAACGCATGCGATATTTGATATGGTCCATAACAATTATCAAATATAACATCAAGGGCGGGACGGACGGCCTGTCCCGAATTTAACGCGATTACGAGCACGAGGCGATGACCGTTTCCAAAGCCGCTGAAAAGTCCTCTGAAAAGCCCCCCGAGACGGCCAAGGGCCGCAAGGACGTGGCCGAGGCGCAACCGGAGGCGCTCCAACTCGGCGATCTCTCCGAACAGCTCGGCTACGTGCTGAAGCGGGCGCAGCTCAAGGTGTTCGAGAACTTCCTGCGCTGCATGGCCTCGCTCCAGCTGACGCCGGCGCAATTCTCCGTCCTGCTGCTGGTCGAGAAGAATCCCGGCCGTAACCAGACCGAGATCGCCTCCACCCTCGGCATCCTCAGGCCTAACTTCGTGGCGCTGCTCGATAATCTCGAGAGCCGCGACCTTTGCGCGCGGATCCGCTCCACCAACGACCGCCGCTCGCACATCCTGGTGCTGACCGACAAGGGCAAGGCCGTGCTGGCCCGCGCCAAGAAGCTCGTCGCGACCAAGCATGAGGCCCGGTTGAACGACTTGCTCGGCCAGGCCAACCGCGAAGCCCTCATCGCGATGCTCTCGAAGGTCGCCAGCGAGTTTTAAGGCAGTCATTCCGGGCGATGCGTAAGCATCGAACCCGGAATCCCGAGATTCCGGGTTCACGCTTGCGCGTGCCCCGGAATGACGGGAGAAACTCTCTCACTCCACCAGGATCACCCTGATATCGTTCACGTTGGTCAGTGTCGGGCCCGGCAGCAGCAGGTCCCCTGTCGCCTCGAAGAACGCGGTGGCGTCGTTGTTGTCCAGGTACGCCTGCGGCTGGAGCGCTAGCGCCTTCATCTTTGCGAACGTCGCCGCGTCGATCAGCGCGCCGGCGGGGTCGGTGGGGTTGCCGGCGCCGCCATCGGCACCATCGGTGTCGGCGGC
>NZ_JALBGZ010001529.1:0-532 GCF_023006515.1 Bradyrhizobium sp. PRIMUS42 | reverse complement strand
GGGCCGCGTTGCGGCCGAGGGTCTGATCGGCGCGCTCACCAAGGGCACCAAGGGCGTCGTGGTCGAGGTCAACTCCGAGACCGACTTCGTGGCGCGCAACGGCCAGTTCCATGACAGCTTTTCGCGGCGCGACCTGAGGAAATCGCCGAATTCGACACGGCGTGGGTCGGCCATTGCTGTCGCTCCCGCGATGGAGGGTTTCTGGAATACTAGGATAATACCAGGCCTTCTTGTCCCTTCCAAGGCGGCGCATATCGGCTTCACCCGACCTTGAGGTGAACTATGAAAGCTGCCCTACTCAAATCGTTCGGCTCGTCCCTGGTGATCGCGAATGCCCCAGACCCGGTGCTCGGCACCGGCGAGGTCATCGTCGATATCGTCGCCACACGCGTGCTGTCCTACATGAACGAGGTTCTTAGCGGCGAGCGCAATTACGCACTCGACCTGCCGATCATCCCGGGCCCTGGCGGCATCGGCCGGGTGCGCGCGATCGGGCCGGACGCGACCAAGCTGGCCGTCGGCGACTGGGTGT
>NZ_JALBGZ010001528.1:0-532 GCF_023006515.1 Bradyrhizobium sp. PRIMUS42 | reverse complement strand
CAGCGCGAGCTGGCGGCCGGCGCGCACATCGTGGTCGGCACGCCCGGCCGGCTCTGCGACCATTTGCGGCGCGGCCGTCTCGACATCTCGGAATTGAAAGCGGTCGTGCTCGACGAGGCCGACGAGATGCTCAATCTCGGCTTTCGCGAGGACATGGAATTCATCCTCGAGACCACGCCGGAAACGCGCCGCACCCTGATGTTCTCGGCGACGTTCCCGCGCGGCATCGTCGCGCTGGCCAAGCAGTATCAGCAGCAGGCGTTCCGGATCGAGGTTGCCGGCGACGAGGGCGGTCACGCTGATATCGAGTATCGCGCCATCCGGATTGCGCCCGCCGATGCCGAGCATGCCGTCGTCAACGTGCTGCGCTTCTACGAGGCGCCGAGCGCTCTCGTGTTCTGCAGCACACGCGATCACGTCAGGCATTTGCAGGCGGCGCTGCTGGAGCGCGGCTTCTCCGTGGTCGCGCTCTCAGGCGAATTGACGCAGAACGAGCGCACCATGGCGCTGCAGTCGCTGCGTGACGGGCGCG
>NZ_JALBGZ010001527.1:0-532 GCF_023006515.1 Bradyrhizobium sp. PRIMUS42 | reverse complement strand
CGATCCCGCCAAGCTCGAGCGGCTGATGGCGATGACGCGCGGGCGGCCGATCATCGTCGCGGCCTCGACCCATCCGGGCGAGGACGAGATGCTGGTCGCGGCGCATCGCAGCCTCGTCGGTTTCTTTCCGCAGGTGCTCACCGTGATCGTGCCGCGGCATCCCGATCGCGGCTCCTCGATATCAGGTTTGATCACGGCGTCGGGCCTGAAGCCGGCGTTGCGCTCGCGCGAGGAGCTGCCGACCGCGACGACCGACGTCTATGTCGCCGACACCATGGGCGAGCTCGGCCTGTTCTATCGCCTGTCGCCGATCGTGTTCATGGGTGGATCGCTGATCCATCATGGCGGGCAGAACCCGATCGAGGCGATCAAGTTAGGTGCCGCGATCGTCCATGGACCGCACGTCTTCAACTTCGCCGATGTCTATGCGGCGCTCGATGGCAGCGGCGGTGCGCGGCAGGCCGACACGCAGGAGGCGCTGGTCAAGCAGCTCGGCCAGTTGCTGGCCGACCCCGTCATGCGCGACAAGATG
>NZ_JALBGZ010001526.1:0-533 GCF_023006515.1 Bradyrhizobium sp. PRIMUS42 | reverse complement strand
GGCCTCGCGCAAGGAGGACGACGGCAGCACGACGCAGAACTCGTCGCCGCCGGTGCGGGCGAGCATGTCGCCGGGCCGCAGGCGCGTCTGCGCCATCAGGGTGAAGTGCTTCAGGCAGGCATCGCCGGCGGCATGGCCGTGGGTGTCGTTGATGGTCTTGAAGCCGTCGAGATCGATCACCAGCAGCGAGAACGGCGCACCGTTGCGCTCGGAGCGGGCGCATTCCTCGGTCAGGCGCTGCAGCAGATGCCGCCGGTTGGCGACGCCGGTGAGATCGTCGAGCAGCGCAAGGTCGGCAACCTCGCCCCGCAGGCGGTCCATCGCCATCAGCAGAAAGCCGAAATTGAGCGTCATCGACAGAAACAGCAGCCCCAGCACCATGACGGCATGGGCCTGGCCGCCGGCCCGTGCCGAGAGATCGTGGCCGAGCAGATTGCCCACGGTGCGGGCGACCAGGATCGCGAGGATGGTGAGAATGACGATGCTGGACAGTCGCGCGCCCGGGCTGACGCGGCCCTCCGGCGGCGACAGCA
>NZ_JALBGZ010001525.1:0-534 GCF_023006515.1 Bradyrhizobium sp. PRIMUS42 | reverse complement strand
CGCGCCGCCGCACTCGCCAACGAGCGCACGCGCCTGATGCGTGACCTGCATGACGGCCTCGGCGGCCAGCTCGTCAGCATCGTCGCGCTCTCCGAGCGTGGCCATGAGGGCGCGACCATCACCGACGCCGCCCGTGCCGCGCTGAAGGATCTGCGTCTCGTCATCGATTCCATGGACGACATCGGCGGCGACCTGATGCTTGCCCTCGGCTCCTGGCGCGAACGCGCGAGCGCGCAATTGCGGCCGCACGACATCACGCTCGACTGGCGCGTGGCGACGCCGCAGGGCCTGCCGCTGCATCCCGAGCTCAGGCCATGGCACGTCATCCAGATCGTGCGCATCCTCGACGAGGCCGTGACCAATGCGGTCAAGCACGCACAGGCCCGCCGCATCGCGGTCACCATCGACACGCTGGACGGGGACCAGGGGCCGTACGGCGTGATCAGCGTGACCGACGACGGCCATGGCTTTGCGGTGAGCGATAATGGCGAGGCCGCGCGCACGGGCCAGACCGCGCGCGGCTTGCGCAACATG
>NZ_JALBGZ010001524.1:0-536 GCF_023006515.1 Bradyrhizobium sp. PRIMUS42 | reverse complement strand
CGCGCGCTGGCCGGACGCGTTCAAGCGGTCGATCGGCGTCGCGCTCAAGGACGAAGAAGATCTGCACTTCATCTCGCCGCGGCTCGATGCCATGCTCGCGGAGGCGACGGCATGACCATCGAGCCGCAGCTCCCGCGCGCCGCGCGCATCTTCGTCGCCTTCGTCCCGCTGCTGCGCACGAACGGCTTTGCCGTAGCACCTGAGCAAACCACGACGTTCCTGGCGGCGATCGAGCTGCTCGGTCCGCGCGATATCGAACACGTCAGGCAAGCCGCCCTGGCGACGCTGGCTCCCCCACCCGAGCGGCGCGCGACGTTCGACCGGTTGTTCGATCTCCACTTCCGCGGCAGCGAGGCGATCACGCGCACCGACGACGGCGAGGACGACGAGAGCGTCCGGCTTCAGGAGGAAGGCCGCGGTGACGAGGAGCCGCTTCTCTCCGACGAGGCGAGCGAGTCCGGCCTCACCGCGACCCGAACCGAGGCCTTGGTCGAACGTCGCTTTGCGACGACCGCGAGCACAGACGCATTGCACCG
>NZ_JALBGZ010001523.1:0-536 GCF_023006515.1 Bradyrhizobium sp. PRIMUS42 | reverse complement strand
ACGACCGCCGGCAATTGTGGAGATGTCATGAACCACGATGCCCCTGTCCCGCGCCATACTGCACGATCACACTCCCGGGCCCAGCGGCCGAGATGCCGCCGGGCTCAGGCTGCCGCGGTCGAGTCGCGCACGGTCCGCACGACGACCGACCGTAGCTGTTCGAGATTGGCCGCCATACCGGCAATCGCCTGCCTGACCTCCGCGGCGCGCTCGTTCACGGAAGCGGCGTCGCGGCTGACATTGCCGATCTTGGCCGAGACCTCCTTCGCCGCGGACGCCGATTCGGAAATCGACCGCGTGATCTCCCGCGTGGCGGCGTCCTGCTCTTCCATCGCGGCGGCAACCGAGGTCGCGACGCCATCGATCTCGACGATGTGCCCGCCCATCGTCTCGACGGCATCGACCGCAGCCTGCGTCGAGGCCTGGATCTCGGTAATCAGCCGCGTGATCTCCTCGGTGGATTTGGCGGTCTGGTCCGACAGGGATTTCACCTCGGCGGCGACCACGGCGAAGCCGCGGCCGGCCTCGCCGGCACG
>NZ_JALBGZ010001522.1:0-536 GCF_023006515.1 Bradyrhizobium sp. PRIMUS42 | reverse complement strand
CCCTGCGGCGGCAGTTCCGGCACCTCTTCGTCGTCGTCGGGGATCTGCTGCGGTTGCGGCTGGCCACGCGGAATGTTGCCGGGCGGCCGCAGCGGCGGCGGATCGGAAAAGATCGTGCCGATCTGCGCCTGAGCCGGTGTCGCAACCGTCAGTGCGGTGGCGGCCAAAAGCGCCGCAAGACCTGTCAGGGTAATGGTTCGAAACATCTCGCGCGGCTTCAACAGCGAATCGGGCTTGTTGGACATTCTACAGGGGTTACCGCCGCTCGCAGGTCCTCCGGTTAACACGGCGAATACGGCGGGGGAAGGGCGGCATCCCCGCCCTTCCCGGCCCGTCTGGTCAGACCGGCTCGCGAATGGGATAGTCGATCACCCCTCCCCAGGGGGTGCGAGGCGGGCAGCGCCTTCCGAAAACGACATCCAACCCTGACCGGCCCCCCCGAGACCGCCCGCCATGCCCGTTGTGCTCGATCCCGATGCCGCCGCCGTCTACAGGGCCTTCCAGGACGCCGGCCGCCCCGCCTACGAGACCCTGAC
>NZ_JALBGZ010001521.1:0-536 GCF_023006515.1 Bradyrhizobium sp. PRIMUS42 | reverse complement strand
CGTGATCGTCCGCGGCCCCGACACCAGCGAGGTCGGCCGCGGCCTGATCGCCTACGACGCCGAGGTCGCCGAGAAGATCAAGGGCCGCTCCTCCCCCGACGTGATGGCCATCCTCGGCATCAGCGGGCGGTCGGAGATGATCCACCGCGACGATCTGGTGATGGGCGGGTAGGGGCCTCCTCCGTCATTCCGGGTCGGTGCGCCAGCGCAGAACCCGGAATCTCGAGATTCCGGGTTCGATGCTTCGCATCGCCCCGGAATGACGTCTGGGCTGGGCCAGTGGCCGAAGCCTCGCCCCACCCGGCCGAAGCCCAGCCATACCCTCCCCGCCCTTCGCAAAAGCGGGATTTCCGTGCTAGGACACCGCCTTAGCAGAAGGTTGAAACTCCAATGGCCGCCTCCCTCAAAGCCGTCGACGGCAACGCCGATCTTCAGGCCCTGATGACCGATCTCGGAACCCGTGCCCGCGCTGCCGCGCGCGTGCTGGCGCTGGCGCCGCCGGAGCAGAAGACCCGGGCGCTCGAAGCCATGGAACG
>NZ_JALBGZ010001520.1:0-537 GCF_023006515.1 Bradyrhizobium sp. PRIMUS42 | reverse complement strand
GACCGCGATCGCCAGCACGTTCTTGGCCGCGCCGCCGATCTCGACGCCACGAATGTCGGTGGAATGATAGGGACGGAACGTCGGCGAGCCCAGTGCCTGCACGAGCGCGCTCGCCAAGGTCTCGTCGCCTGCTGCCAGCGTCACCGCCGTCGGCAGGCTGCGCGCGACATCGTCGGCAAAGCTCGGGCCCGACAGAATGGCCGGCTTGGCGTGGGGCGCGGCTTCCGCGATCACGTCGGTCATGAATTTGTGGGTGCCGTGCTCGATGCCCTTGGCGCAGGCAATGATCGGTGCCGGCCCTGGCAGATGCGACGCCAGCATGTTGACCGCGCCGCGGACATGCTGCGCCGGTGTTGCGATCAGCAGCATGTCCGCGCGCGCGGCGAGCGCCAGATCGTTTGTGACGACGATCTCCGGAGCGATTTGTACACCGGGGAGCCGCGGGTTGTCGCGGGTCGAGGCGATCCGCGCGGCATACTCGGCATTACGTGCCCACAGTGTCACGGTGCGCCCCGCCCGTGCTGCGACAGTCGCCAG
>NZ_JALBGZ010000151.1:0-10759 GCF_023006515.1 Bradyrhizobium sp. PRIMUS42 | reverse complement strand
CACGCTGCCGACCGGCGCGATCTCGCGTCGCTTCGGCCGCCGCTGGGCTTTCGTCATCGGCACCGGCTGCGGTGTCCTCACCGGCGTGCTCGGCTCGTTCGCGATCCTGCACGGCTCGTTCGTGCTGTTCTGCATCGCGACCTTCCTCGGCGGCCTCTACGGCTCCGTGGCGCAGTCCTATCGCTTTGCCGCCGCCGACGGCGCCAGCGCGGCCTACCGGCCCAAGGCGGTGTCCTGGGTGATGGCGGGCGGCGTGTTCGCCGGCGTGCTCGGTCCGCAGCTCGTGCAATGGACCATGGACGTCTGGCAGCCCTATCTGTTCGCCTTCAGCTTCCTGGTCCAGGCCGCAGTGGCGCTGGTCGCCATGGGCATCGTTGCCGGCGTCGATATGCCGAAGCCCGCGCCGGCCGATCTCCACGGTGGCCGGCCGTTGCTCACCATCGTGACGCAGCCGCGCTTCATCGCCGCGGCGCTGTGCGGCATCATCTCCTATCCCATGATGAATCTGGTGATGACCTCGGCACCGCTCGCCATGAAGATGTGCGGTCTGTCCGTGTCCGATTCGAATTTCGGCATTCAATGGCACATCGTCGCGATGTACGGGCCGAGCTTCTTCACGGGCGCGCTGATCGCCCGCTTCGGTGCGCCGAAGATCGTGGCGGCCGGCCTGCTGCTGGAAGCTGGCGCCGCCGGCATCGGCCTCTCCGGTCTCACCGCGATGCATTTCTGGGCCACACTGGTCGTGCTCGGTGTCGGCTGGAATTTCTCCTTCATCGGCGCGTCCGCGCTGGTGCTGGAGACGCACCGGCCGCAGGAGCGCAACAAGGTTCAGGCCTTCAACGATTTCCTGGTGTTCGGCATGATGGCGATCGGCTCGTTCTCCTCGGGCCAGCTGCTCGCCAATTACGGCTGGTCGGCGGTGAACCTCGTGGTGTTCCCACCGGTCGTGCTGGGCCTTGCCGTGCTCTCGCTGGTGTCCTGGGCCCGCCGCCGCAAGGCGCGGCTGGAGGCGGCGATGGGCGAGTTCCCGGACGCCATCTGACTGGCAGGAGGCTGTCACCAACGTTGATGCTTCGATCACTGTCGAAGTGATTTTCGGGTGAGGACTATTTAGATGTCGTGATGGCCGGGCTTGTCCCGGCCATCCCCGTCTTAGGACGCTGAAGAAAGAACGTGGATGGCCGGGACATGGCGAGCGGAAGCGACGCCGTCCTTCAGACGGCTATGCCCGGGCATGACGGAGTAAGCAGCGATGCTCGATAATCTTCAACAGCCGACGATCGACGAATCCTCCCTCCGCTACGAAGGCTGGCGCATCGTCGCGGTCTGCTTCCTGCTTGCGACCTTCGGCTGGGGGCTCGGTTTCTACGGCCAGAGCGTCTATGTCGCCGAGCTCCAGCGCGCCCGGGGCTGGCCGGCATCGCTGATCTCCGCAGGGACCACGTTCTTCTATCTGTTCGGCGCGTTGCTCGTCGTGTTCGTCGGCGAGGCCGTCCGCAACTATGGTCCGCGGCTCTGCCTGATCGCCGGCACGCTGGTGATGGCGGCAGCTAGCGTCGCGATCGGCGCGGTGCGCGAGCCCTGGCAGCTTTATCTCGCCAATGCCGTGCTCGCCTTCGGCTGGGCCGGCACCAGCCTCGCCATGATCACCAACACGATCAGTCTGTGGTTCGACCACAAGCGCGGCATGGCGATCAGCCTGGCGCTCAACGGCGCCAGCTTCGGCGGCATCGTCGGCGTGCCGTTGCTGATCACGCTGATCGCCCATATCGGCTTCGCCGGCGCGATGTATGCCGCCGCCGGCGCCATGCTGGTGCTGCTGCTGCCGGTGATCCTGCTTCTCGTCGGCCGGCCGCCCGATCTTCACGGCTGGAAGGCGTCAGCGAAAGCGACGCCGCAATCATCGACGCAGATCCGCGCCTGGGCACTGCGCGATGTCGGCTTCCTCACGGTGACGATTGCCTTTGCGCTGGTGCTGTTCGCGCAGGTCGGCTTCATCGTGCATCTGATCTCGTTCCTCGATCCCGTGATCGGCCGCGAGCGCGCCGCGGTGGCGGTCGCGGTGCTGACCGCGATGGCGGTGGTAGGCCGCGTGCTGTTCTCGCTGGTGATCGACCGCCTCAACCAGCGGCTGGCCTCGGCGCTGTCGTTCCTCAGCCAGGCCGCCGCGCTGCTCGTCGTCATCAATTTGCACAATGACTATGCGCTGATCGCAGCCTGTGCGGTGTTCGGCTTCTCCGTCGGCAATCTCATCACGCTGCCGTCGCTGATCGTGCAGCAGGAGTTCGACAGCGCCTCGTTCGGCGTGCTGATCAGCCTCAACACCGCGATCAACCAGGTCACCTACGCCTTCGGCCCCGGTGTCGTCGGGGCCTTGCGCGATTGGTCCGGCGGCTATTCGCTGCCATTCTATCTCTGCATCGCGCTGGAAGTGATGGCGGCGGCGCTGATCATGGTGCGGGGGAGGTCGCGCACAAAGCTCTCGTAGGGTGGGCAAAGGCGCGAAGCGCCGTGCCCACCAACAGTCTCTCCACGCACGTACAAGAATTGGTGGGCACGCTGCGCTTTGCCCACCCTACGGGACCTGCGTTTGATGACGCGACGGTGCCTCAACACACTCCGTCATTGCGAGGAGCCCTCGCAATGACGAGGGGTGAGAGCGGAATTTACCCCTCACGCTGCTTCAACAACGCTTCCACGTCCAGCCGCTTGGTGAACATCGCCAGCTTGCCATCCGGCCCGAGCGGCCATTGCTCCCTCGGCTTGTCCCAATACAGCTCCACGCCATTCTGGTCCGGATCGCGCAAGTATAGCGCCTCGCTGACACCGTGATCGCTGGCGCCATCCAGCGCAATGCCGGCCGTGAGCACCCGGTGCAGCGCATCCGCCAGCGCTGGCCTGGTCGGATAGAGGATCGCGGTGTGATAGAGCCCAGTGGTGCCCGGCGGCGGCGGTGAGCCGCCCTTGCTTTCCCAGGTGTTGAGCCCGATGTGATGATGATAGCCGCCGGCCGAGATGAAGGCCGCACCCGAGCCCATCTTCTGCATCAGCTCGAAGCCGAGCACGCCGCAATAAAAGCCGAGCGCGCGATCGAGATCGGCGACCTTGAGGTGGACATGGCCGATCCGGGTGCCGGCGGCGACGGCTTGGTTCTGCGACATGTGGCTGCTCCGTTGATGTCATGCAGATAAGGCGCACTCGGAGACGGTGCTATTGCCGATCCTGAAACCCAGCGTTTCCGAACGGGAAACTACGCCAGTTCCTTCTCCTCATCCTCGGGCAGCTCGAACTCAAAGGTGTTCAGCGTCATCGACACCATCGTGTAATAGCCGCACAGCCCGATCACCTCGACGACGCCGCGCTCGCCAAGCAGCTTCACGGCCTCGTCGTAGAGCCCCTTTTCGACGCCGTGGCCCTCATGCAGCGATTTTGCGAGATCGTAGATCATCTTGCCCTTGGGATCGTCGAACTCAGGCGTGCGGCGGTCGCGGATCGCGTCGATGATTTTCGGGTCCATGCCGCCGGCAAGCGCGAGGCGCTTGTGCGCGTACCATTCGTAATGCGCGGTCCAGTGCCGCGCCGTCACCAGGATCGCGATCTCCGAAAGCTTCGCCGGGAATATCGTGTCGTAGCGCATGACCTCGCCGAGCCGCGTGGCGTGGCGCGCCATCTCCGGACTGTTGAGCCAGGCCATCATCGGCGCCGGCGGCTTGCCGCGCTTGCCGGCGATCGACTCGTCATAGGTCTGGCGCTGGCTCTCGCTCATTTCGCCAGGCGAAAGAAGTTTCAGGCGCATTGTCGTTTCCTCTTTGTTTTCAAGCTCGCCATGGTGCCGACTATAGCCGAATGCGGGCTCGCGGAAGTGGTTGAATTCCGCGGTGCAATGGCCCAGAGTCGCGCCCAACAAGCCGATTTCGATTGATGGAAACGACCAATGCCTGAATCCAAAACCAGCGACACTGAAACCGCCGATCTCGAACAATTCCGCAACGAGACGCGCGCCTGGCTGGAAGCCAATTGCCCGCCCGAGATGCGCAAGCCCGCAACCTCTGACGCCGACGTGTTCTGGGGCGGGCGCAACGCCAAATTCTCGTCCGAGCCGCAAGGCATCTGGTTCGAGCGCATGCGTGACAAGGGCTGGACCGTGCCTGATTGGCCGAAGGAATATGGCGGCGGCGGATTGAGCGCGGCCGAGCACAAGGTGCTGCGCGCCGAGATGGCGAAGATGGGTGCTCGCCCGCCGTTGTCGAGCTTCGGCATCTGGATGCTCGGGCCGGCGCTGCTGAAATACGGCAACGACGCGCAGAAGAAAGAGCATCTGCCCAAAATCGCCGCGGGCGAGATCCGCTGGTGCCAGGGCTACTCCGAGCCGAATGCCGGCTCCGATCTCGCTTCGCTCCAGACCCGCGCCGAGAGCGATGGCGACGATTTCATCATCACCGGCCAGAAGATCTGGACGTCCTACGCCAATTACGCCGACTGGATCTTCTGCCTGGTGCGCACCGATCCCACGGCCAAGAAGCACGATGGCATCAGCTTCATCCTGTTCGACATGACCTCGAAGGGCGTGACGACCAAGCCGATCCTCTTGATCTCCGGCTATTCGCCGTTCTGCGAGACCTTCTTCGACGGCGTCCGCGTGCCGAAATCGCATGTCGTCGGCACCGTCAATCGTGGCTGGGACGTCGCGAAATATCTGCTCCAGCACGAGCGCGCGATGATCTCAGGCATGGGCGAACGCGGCGTCGGCCGTCCGCTGGGTCAGATCGCGGCCGATTCCGTCGGCACCGATGCGCAAGGCAAGCTCGACGATGCGATGCTCCGCGGGAAGATCGCAAGCTTCGAGGTGGATGAGGCCGCGCTCGCGGCCTGCGCCGAGCGTGCGGTCGATCTCGCCAAGGCGGGGCAGGCGCATCCGGCGTTCTCCTCGGCGATGAAATATTACGGCACCGAGCTCAACAAGCGCCGCTACGAGATCCTGATGTCCGCGGGCGGCGTCGATGCGCTGGAATGGGAAAGCGAGCGATCCAAGCAGGGCGCCCGCCCGCGCGCCTGGCTGCGCACCAAGGCCAATTCGATCGAGGGCGGCACCACGGAGGTGATGCTCGGCATCGTCGCCAAGCGCATCTTGGATCTGCCGGGGGCATGATTCACCGTCGTTCCGGGGCGATGCGCAGCATCGAATCCGGAACCTCGATATTCCGGGTTCCCGCTGCGCGTGCCCCGGAATGACATCCAACAATACGCATTCCACGCGATATTAGAGACTTTGCACATGGCCCTCGTCCTCACCGAAGAACAATCGATGCTCCGCGATAGCGCGCGCGGGCTGATCAGCGACAAGGCGCCGGTGTCGCACCTGCGCCATTTGCGCGACAGCAAAGACCCCACCGGATTCTCCAAGGAGTTTTGGAATTCCTTCGCCGAGATGGGTTTTGCCGGCCTGTTGGTGCCGGAAGAGTTCGGCGGCTCCGGTCTCGGCTATGTCGAGGCCGGAATCGTGATGGAGGAGATCGGCCGTACCTTGATGCCGTCGCCGTTCCTCGCCACCAGCGTGGTCGCGGCTTCCGCGCTGAACCGCGGCGGCAATGCCGCGCAGAAGTCGGACTATCTGCCGAAGATCGCGAGCGGCTCGCTGCTGGCGACGCTGGCGATCGACGAGGGCGCAAAACATCGCCCGCACCAGACCAGCTTGCAGGCCGTGCGCGCCGGCAACGGCTTCAAACTCTCGGGCGCCAAGGCCCTGGTGGTCGACGGCCACGTCGCTGATCTCCTGATCGTTGCCGCGCGCACCGCGGGCTCCGCGGGAGAGCGTGACGGCCTGACGCTGTTCCTGGTCAACCCCAAGGCCAAGGGCGTCGCGATCGAACGCACCATCATGGTCGACGCGCACAATGCGGCTCGGATCGAGCTCGCCAATGTCGAGGTCAATGCCGACGGCGTGCTCGGCGAAGTCGATCAGGGTGCCGCTCTGCTCGACGGCGTGCTCGACATCGGCCGCGGCGCGGTCGCCGCTGAGTTGGTCGGCCTCAGCGAAGAAGTCTTTGGCCGCACCGTCGAGTATCTCAAGAACAGAAAGCAGTTCGGCAAGCTGATCGGCGAATTCCAGGCGCTGCAGCACCGCGCCGCCGAGCTCTATGTCGACATCGAGATCACCCGCGCCGCCGCCATGAAGGCGCTGCAGGCGCTGGACGCCGACGTCGCCAAGGCGACCTCAGCAGTCGCGGTCGCAAAGGCGCGCGCCGGCACCACCGCGACGCGCGCGGTGCAG
This sequence comes from Bradyrhizobium sp. PRIMUS42, assembly GCF_023006515.1. Taxonomy (NCBI): domain Bacteria; kingdom Pseudomonadati; phylum Pseudomonadota; class Alphaproteobacteria; order Hyphomicrobiales; family Nitrobacteraceae; genus Bradyrhizobium; species Bradyrhizobium sp. PRIMUS42. The sequence goes on along the minus strand of NZ_JALBGZ010000151.1, from coordinate 4,488 downwards.
GAGGGCGTGCAGATGCATGGCGGCATGGGCATGACCGACCAGTTCGACATCGGCTTCTTCATGAAGCGCGCGCGGGTGTGCGAGGAATTGTTCGGCGACGCCAACTACCACACCGAGCAGCTGGCGCGCGCGCGGGGGTATTGAGCTCGTAGCCGGGATGAAGCGCGTAGCCCGGATGAGCGAAGCGATATCCGGGAATGCACGAGCGGCGCCCCCGCATGTCGCTTCGCTCATGCGGGCCACGGGACTGGATAAGACGCGCGAACTGCGCGCCTCACACGCGCCGTCGTCGCCCAGCTTGACCGGGCGACCCAGTATTCCAGAGACAGCAGGTGTTGAGTCGACGGGCCGCGGCGTACTGGATCGCCCGGTCAAGCCGGGCGATGACAGTTGAGGGTGTGTCTACGGCTATGACGCGAGCCCCGCTCGCAATGACGGCCGAGAGACCGCCTTACCTCATCGGCGGTGCATACTGCACGCCACCCGCGTTCCACAGCTGGTTCATGCCGCGCGGGATCTTCAGCTTCGACTTCTCGCCGATATTGCGCTCGTACATCTCGCCGTAATTGCCGACGTGGCGGATGATGCGGGCGGCCCAGTCCTTGGTGAGGCCGAGCTGCTCGCCGTAATTGCCTTCGGTGCCGACGAGGCGCATCACTTCGGGCTTCTTCGACTTCAGGGCCTCGTCGATATTTTCCGAGGTGACGCCGAGCTCTTCGGCGTTGATCATCGCGTACAGCGTCCACTTCACGATCATCATCCAGTCGTCGTCGCGCTGGCGCACCACCGGGGCGAGCGGCTCCTTGGAGATCATGTCCGGCAGGATCATGTTGTCGCCTGGCTTCGACAGGTTTATCCGCAGCGCGTAGAGCTGCGAGACGTCGGCGCTTAGCGTGTCGCACTTGCCGGTGTCGTAGGCCTTCACGACGTCGTTGAGGTTTTCGAACTTCACCTCGTCATACTTCATGTTGTTGGCGCGGAAGTAGTCGGCGACGTTGAGCGCCGTGGTGGTGCCGGCCTGGACGCAGACCTTGCTGCCGGTCAGGTCCAGCGAGGTCTCCTTGTTGCGCGAACGCGGCAGCATGAAGCCTGCGCCGTCGTAATAGGCGACCGCGGGGAAATAGAGGTCGTAGTCGAGCTCGCGCGCCATGCTCCAGGTCGAATTGCGCGAGAGGATGTCCACCTTGCGGCTCTGCAATTCCTTGAAGCGTTCGCTGGCATCGAGCGGGATGAACTTCGCCTTGCCCGGGTCGTTGAAGATCGCCGCGGCCACCGCGCGGCAGAAATCGACGTCGAAGCCGTTCCAGTTCTTGTTATCCTCGGAGTACGAGAAGCCCGGCAGGCCCTTGTTGACGCCGCACAGCACCTCGCCGCGGCGCACGGTGCGCTTCAGCGTACGGGTGTCGTAGAACTCGTAGATGATGGCCAGCACGGCGACCAGCACGGCGACCGCGAGCCCGATCAGCAGGCCGCCTCGAAAACTGCGCATCATGTTGCTCTCTCGAAAAATCGGGAAAAGGAGGGGGGCGAAGAAAGGGGATATTTAGAGTTCAGGCTTCTGCCGGATGACCACCTTGGTGCCAACAGGGACGCGGTCGTAGAGATCGGCGACGTCGTTGTTGACGAGACGGAAGCAGCCCGAAGACACCTTGGTGCCGATCGTGTCGGGACGGTTGGTGCCGTGGATGCGGTAGACCGTGGTGCCCAAATACATGGCGCGGGCCCCCAGCGGATTGCCGGGGCCGCCGGCCATGAAGCGCGGCAGATAGGGCTGGCGCTGGATCATCTCCGACGGCGGCGTCCAGTCCGGCCATTCCTTCTTGTTGGTGATGGTCACCAACCCCTGCCACTGGAAGCCATCGCGGCCGACGCCGATGCCGTAGCGGATTGCGCGCCCGCCCGGCTGCACCAGGTAGAGGTGCCGCTCGGCGGTCGAGACGATGATCGTGCCCGGCGGTTCGGTGGTGCGGAAATAGACGACCTGCTTCTGCCATTCCGGCTCGAGCTGGTAAGCCTCGTCGGCGACCAGGCCCGGCTCGTCGCCGCGGTCTGGCTGCTGGGCAGTGGCTTGCGGGACGCACAGAATAAGCCCCACCGCAGCCATGAACATCCCGGTCAGGCGACGAAAATCCGTCATCTCAAGCTCTCCCCGCTGCCACAGCGCAAATCATTCCAAAGGCATCAAACCTGAGGGGCAGGTTCATGGCAAGTTGATGGCGCGCCGCCCTGATATGTCACGAGAATGCCTATGGTTTTTTGACGGAGCGGGGCAATGCCACATACAGGGGATGGCGCGAAAAGCAGTGTGCTGGGCTCGATGCGCTCCCTCCCCCGCTTGCGGGGGAGGGTCGGGGAGAGGGTGCTTCCGCGATGGGACTTCCTCAGAGGAAAGAACCTCACCCGCCGCTGCGCGGCGACCTCTCCCGCAAGCGGGAGAGGCTCAGACCGAACTCGCGGCGAGATCAACCCGGACAACGGGCAATGGAAGCCAGTCAGATCTTGTTGCTCTCCGCCGCGATCCCCAGCCGCCGCACGATCTCCGTCCCCACGGCACGCGCCTCGAGCCTTGAGCCGATGCGCGGGCTGCGAAACCTCCGCCCCGAGTGAAGTCGGATCACGACGATGCAGTGCTCGTCCTCGGACCGGCCGCGACGCTCGACCGTGATCGTCTTCACGTCGAATCCTGCGATGTGGTCGGCGCGCAGGCTGCCGTCGCCCCACAGGCGTTCGACACGGATATCGCTCTCGCGGATGATCCAGAAGGCGCCAGTGACGAGGTTGGCATAACGATGCACGGCGAATGCGGCGATCGCGCCGAGCGGCAGCAGCAGGATGTCGACATGGCTGGGCGATAACCCACGCCAGAGCTTGTAGGCGTAGGGCAGGGCGCACAGCGCGACCGCGATCAGCGACACGATCCTGATGTCCCGCGCGGGAAACGGCTCGAGCGGATCGCCGAGATGCATCTCGGGATTGCTGGCATCGAGCGGATTGGCGGGATCCTCGACATTGGGAACGTCGAACTGCGCCGCGATCCGGGCCACGGTGTCGCGAACATGGGTGACATCGGAGATCGGCGGAGAGGTCAGGCGTTCCCCCGAAGCCAGCGTGAAAACGAGCTGAAAGCGGGCCTTCACCCGCTTGCTGCCGGGAACCTGTAACCCCGTGATGTCGTCTTTCGCGACGATCCGCGTACGGAGCTTCCCGAATGGACTTTGCCGCCCGATCAGGATCTCGTTCGGTGTGATGATCCACACCACCGCCGGGGCCACCATGATGCCGACGACGAAGCCTGCCCCCACGAGCAGCGCCACCACCGAGATGACGATTTCCAGGGTGTCGTGCGTGAACAGCCCCGGCGTGAAGCACAGCGCAACCGCGGCCGCGCAGGCGGCCACGATCAGCCGCTGCGCGATCGAGGAACCTTCACGGAGGCGAATGTCGGTGCTGGTGGTCGCGTCGTCCATTGCGGGCGGCTGATTTCGAGGCTTGCGAAACTCCACGGACGGGTCCGTGGAGTCAAGCAACAAGGACGAGACCTGAAATCTGCCGCGCGATTCCGATGCAGCGTCAGCTGCTGGCGTTCAGCAGCTTTGCCACGGTGCGGTCGATCTCGTCGTAGCGGCCCTCGCCGGCGTGCTGGAACACGATCTTGCCGGTCTGGTCGATGATGTACTGTGCCGGCCAATACTGGTTGCGGTAGGCGTTCCAGGTCTTCGAATCATTATCCTGTGCCACCGGATAGGTGATGCCGTGACGCTTCAGCGCGGCCTGCACGTTCGAGGCCGAGCGCTCGAACGGGAATTCCGGCGTGTGCACGCCGACCACGACGAGGCCCTTGTCCCTGTACTTGGCGTAGAGCTCGGTGACGTGCGGCAGCGTGTTGACGCAGTTGACGCAGCCATAGGTCCAGAAGTCGACCAGCACCACCTTGCCGCGCAGGTCGGCGATGCCGAGCGGCTTGGAGTTGAACCAATTGTTGATGCCGGTGAAATCAGGCGCGGCCTGCTGGCTCGCGGCGGCGGTGACGACAGGCGTCGCGCGCACGGCCTCGTCGCAGATGCCAGGGATGACGGCGCCGGTCACGGCCATGCCGATCAGCGCGGCGCCCACTGTGAGCAGTTTGACGGTCATGGACGAGTCCTCCGGTTGAGATGCGCGATGATCACAGGCCGATCTGGCCGGTCGGGTAGAAGCCGGTGAGCCACGCCACGATCAGCGTGTCGTATTGGAAATAGGCGGCGACCGCGAAGCCGATCACGACGACGCCAAAACCCTGCTGCAGGCGCGGCGAGATCCGTGAAAGGCTGCGCACGCGTGTGGTCGCGGCCTGGCCGCCATAGGCTATTCCCAGCATCGGGATCGCCGCGCCGATGGCGTAGGCGAGCAGTAGCGTGCCGGCCCAGGTCAGGTTCTTCGAGGTCGCAACCAGCGTCAGGATCGAGCCGAGCACCGGGCCGGCGCAGGGCGTCCAGACCAGGCCGAGCG
>NZ_JALBGZ010001519.1:0-537 GCF_023006515.1 Bradyrhizobium sp. PRIMUS42 | reverse complement strand
GCCGTCGGCGTTGGCGGAGGAGGCCGCCGGCGTGATGGTGCCGTTGGCGCGGAACGCGGCTTTCAGGCCCGGGATTTTGGCGGGGTCGACCTTCAGCGGATGCTCGTCATTGGCGATGATGCGGGGACCCGCTTTCTCGGTCAGCGTGATCGGCGCGATCTCGGCCTTGAACGCGCCGCCTTCGACCGCCTTGCGGGCGCGGCTGAGCGTTTCCATTGCATAGGCGTCCTGGTCCTTGCGGGTGAACTGGTAGGCCTCCGCGGTGGCCTCGCCGAAATCGCCCATGGAGCGGCCGGTCTCGTAGGCGTCCTCGAGGCCGTCCATCATCATGTGGTCGATGATGCGGTCGTGGCCGGCGCGATAGCCGCCGCGTGCCTTGGCCAGCAGATACGGCGCGTTGCTCATGCTCTCCATGCCGCCGGAGACGACGATCTCGGCCGAGCCGGCGCGGATGATGTCGTGCGCCAGCATGGTCGCCTTCATGCCGGAGCCGCAGACCTTGTTGACGGTGGTGGCGCCCGTGGCATCGGGCAGACC
>NZ_JALBGZ010001518.1:0-539 GCF_023006515.1 Bradyrhizobium sp. PRIMUS42 | reverse complement strand
CGCGGCGAGATGGGCCCCGGCTCTGCAGCGCACCGCACCGGACGATGCCTCGCATCGCCGGCGCGCTGCGCTGTGTCCGAGGCACAAGCGGAATGTGGCGCGCACTCTCACCACAGCGTCATTGCGAGGAGCCCTTGCGACGAAGCAATCCAGAATCCCTCTGCGAAAAGACTCTGGATTGCTTCGTCGCTTCAGCGCAAAATTGCTGCGCAATTTTGTCGCGAGCTCCTCGCAGTGACGGAGCAAGGGGTGGCATTGCAACTCTCCAACCTGCATTTCAAGTGTCAGTGCCGTAGGGTGGGCAAAGGCGCACAGCGCCGTGCCCACCGAATTCAATCGCGACACGAGCGTGGGCACGCTTGCGCTTTGCCCACCCTACGATGTCGAAGGTTGTGACTCGCAGACATGCCTTCACCTCCTCGCGGCGCTTCCGCCCGAGCTTTGCGCTTCGCATCACGCCCTCATAGCGAAAGGGCGCAGGGAAGGCCGGGCGCCGGCTGGCACCCGCTTGTCCGTCGTGCGATGAGAATGCACACGCA
>NZ_JALBGZ010001517.1:0-540 GCF_023006515.1 Bradyrhizobium sp. PRIMUS42 | reverse complement strand
ATGCGGTCGGCGCCGTGATGATCGCGGAGGAAGCGATCAAGCTGTCGCCGTCCTCGACCTGGGCCTCGCAGGCGGTGCTCGGCTTCCGCTGCGCGCGCGGCGACTGGAGCGGCGCGCTTGCGATTCTCGATTCGAATCTGTCCGCGGGCCTGATCGACAAGCCGGCCTATCGCCGCCAGCGCGGTGTGCTGCTCACCGCACGGGCGCTGGAACTGCAAACCATGGACCGCGACGTCGCGCGCGAGAGCGTGATGGAAGCGATCAAGCTTGCGCCGACCCTGGTGCCAGCCGCGGTGCTTGCCGCAAAATTCGAGAGCGAGGCGCATCAGGTGCGCCGTGCCATGAAGCTGGTCGAGGTCGCCTGGCTTGCCAACCCGCACCCCGATCTCGCCGACGCCTATGCGCATGTGAAGCTCGGCGATACCGCCTGGCACCGCTTGCAGCGCGTCGAGACGCTTGCGGCCAAGACGCCTGCCGACAAGGCCGGCCATATCGAAGGCCAGCTCGCGATCGCGCGTGCCGCGATCGACGCCTCCGAGT
>NZ_JALBGZ010001516.1:0-541 GCF_023006515.1 Bradyrhizobium sp. PRIMUS42 | reverse complement strand
AACAGGAGTTCGGCCGCGACGAACCAGCCCGACGCTGCGAGCGCACCGAAGATGAAGCCGATCATGGCGAACATGCTCATCGCCGGCGGGAACGAGCGCCGCTGCGGCACGGTCGCCTCACCGATGACGCGAGCCGCCGAGGTGTTGAGCGTCTCCTGCTCCTCGGTCTCGCGCGAGCGCTTGAGGAAGGATTGATAGACGTCGCGGCTGGCGTCGGCCTCGCGCTCGAGCTCGCGCAGGCGTACGGCGGCCTGGCTGAGCTGCACGCTCTGCCGCTTCTGCGCTTCCAGCGCCCGGTTGAGCGAAGCTTCGAAGTCGCGGGCGCGGGTCAGATCGTTCTTGGCGGACTGGGCGAAGCGGTCGATCTCTTCGTTGATGGTGCGCTTGAGATCCTCGACCTGCTTCTCGGTCTGGCGCAGCGCCGGATGGCGCGGCCCGAGCTCGCCGGCCTGCTCCGCATATTTCTTGCGCGCGTCGGCATATTGCGCGCGCAGGTTCGCGATGGTCGGCGATTGCAGCGCCTCCGAATTCGCGCCGGCAT
>NZ_JALBGZ010001515.1:0-541 GCF_023006515.1 Bradyrhizobium sp. PRIMUS42 | reverse complement strand
CATGGTCCGCGCCCCGAGCGCGAGGCAGCTCCAGCCGCCTCGAGCGACGAAGTCGCGCCCGGCGAGTAAGCTTCTTCTGGTCTTCCGATCTGAAATCGTCCCGGCCTCGCCGGGACGATTTTTTTGTGCGTCGGCCGAAGCGGTGAGCGCTCCGGGCACGGCTCACCCCTCCCCGGAGGAGAGGTGCAGCTAGCTCCGCGTCACCGTCGAGGACGGCACCAGCACCGGCTTGGCGAGCGAGGGAATGAGCCGCGCCCGTTCGCGCTTGGCGGGGATCGCGCGGTAGACTTGCTTGGTGGCCTCCACGATGTGCACACCGGCAAAGGGCAGCGACAGCGCCGCGCCGGCGCGCTCCCACATTTGCGCCGATTTCAGCACCCAACCGCCGGCATAGGGCGGCATGAACAGCGCTTCGCCCCAGGCAGTCGGCGTGAACCAGGTTTGGCGCAACAGATCGGTGATCTGCGAGCGCGAATAGGGCCGGCCGTGACCGAACGGCGTGCTGTCGGTGCGGGTCCACACCCCGCGCCGGTTCGGGATC
>NZ_JALBGZ010001514.1:0-541 GCF_023006515.1 Bradyrhizobium sp. PRIMUS42 | reverse complement strand
CCGGCGCCGAGCACCAGCGCTTCCTCGGCCGCCCCCCAGCCGGGCGCGCTGGCGTCGAGATTGTTGATAAAGCCTTCGACGTCGGTGTTGGTCGAGTGGAGCTCGCCGTCGGCAAACCATAGCGTGTTGGCCGCGCCTACGGCCTTTGCCCGGGCATCGGGCGTCGACAGCGCCAGCACGCCTTCCTTGTGCGGGATGGTGACGTTGGCGCCGACGAAACCGCGCAACGACAGCCGCAGCACGAAATCCCTGAGATCCTCCGGCGGCACCGCCTCGATGACGTAGCCGCCTCCAATGCCCAGCGTGCGCAGCCAGTAATGATGGATCAGCGGCGAGCGCGAATGCGCGGCCGGCCATCCGATCAGACAGGCTGCAGGAGCTTTGGACGCGGTCATCTTTCCCTCGGGGTCGTATTCCCGAGGCGATCCATTTCGCGTCGCGCCCGCTCTGTCAAGCGCGCAGGGACTGTCAGCTCGCGGCCGCCTCCTCGCCCGCGCCGCCCTTGATGTCGGCAATCGCGCGCTCGAGGCTCTGACGATAG
>NZ_JALBGZ010001513.1:0-541 GCF_023006515.1 Bradyrhizobium sp. PRIMUS42 | reverse complement strand
CCGACACCGCCGCCGTGGCGGCGCTGGCGCTGGTGCAGGCGGTGCTGGGCGATTGGGGCGGCAAGACCGCCTGAGCCACCCGTTAAGCGATTGATCCTTTGGAGGTCGAAACCGCGCATCGGCCATGCTAAGGGCTGCGCCAATCCTGTCCTTATCCCCTGCCTGCCCGGTTCCACCGGGACAATGGACCCCTGTTATGACCGCGACTGCCACCTCAAATGCTGCCGGCTCCGCCGCCTGGGCGGACACGCTGCTCTTGTCGTTCGCGCAGGCCGGTTATGTCAGGGCCGAGCCCGCCATTCTGCAACCGGCCGAGCCGTTCCTGGACCTCTCCGGCGAGGACATCCGCAAGAGTCTGTATCTGACGACGGATCTGTCCGGCGAGGAGCTGTGCCTGCGCCCGGACCTGACCATTCCCGTCGCCCGCGACTATCTCGCCTCCGACCGCGCCGGCCAGCCGGCCGGGTTCAGCTATCTGGGCCCGGTGTTTCGTTACCGCAGCGGCCAGGCCAGCGAATTCCTGCAGGCCGGCATCGAATCG
>NZ_JALBGZ010001512.1:0-542 GCF_023006515.1 Bradyrhizobium sp. PRIMUS42 | reverse complement strand
CACTTGCGCTCGCCGGCGCCCCGCGCTTCGTGCTGTTCGACGAGCCGGCCGCGGGCCTGTCGCCGACCGAACGGGCCGAGCTGATCGAGATCCTGACCTCGCTGCCGGCGCATATCGGCTACATCATCATCGAGCACGACATGGACGTGGCGCTCCGCGTCGTCGAGAGCGTCACGATGATGCACAACGGCCGCGTCTTCAAGGAGGGCCTGCCGGAAGAGATCCAGTCCGACCCCGAGGTGCAGGAGCTTTATCTCGGAGGCGGCCATGAATGAGGTCCGCCGCTCTGCCGCCGCGCTCGAAGTTCGCGGGCTCGACGTCTATTACGGGCACTCGCACGCCCTGCAAGGCGTCGACCTCACGCTGGAGAGCGGCGTGTTCTCCGTAGTCGGCCGCAACGGCATGGGCAAGACCACGCTGTGCAAGGCGATCATGGGCCTCGTGAGTGTGAGCGGTGGATCGATCCGCGTTCGCGGCGAGGACGTCACGCGGCGGCCTTCCGCCCAGATCGCCCGGCTCGGCGTCGGCTATGTGCCGCAGGG
>NZ_JALBGZ010001511.1:0-543 GCF_023006515.1 Bradyrhizobium sp. PRIMUS42 | reverse complement strand
ATCATGATTACGGGCAGGCCGAGCATGCGGGCCGCGTCGATCTTGGCGCGCGCACCGTCGCCGCCGGAATTGCGGGCGACGATCCACGCGATCCCGCGCCCACGCATCATCTCCAGTTCGCTATGAAGCGTGAACGGCCCGCGCGATACGATCATTTCGGCCGCAAAGGGCAGGGGCACTTCGGGCGGATCGACGAATCTGAGCGTGTAGGCGTGCTGCGGCTTTATCGCAAACGGCGCAATGTGCTGGCGGCCGATGGCGAGGAACACTTTTGCCGGCGCCTCGGGCAGCGCGACGACCGCGGCGGCGACATCAGCTATTTCGATCCAGTTGTCGCCGGTCGCCCTCGTCCAGGGCGCGCGCTCCAGCGCGATCAGCGGCGTATCGGTTTCTGCGCAGGCCGCGACCGCATTGCGGCTCATCTCGGCTGCGAACGGATGCGTCGCGTCGATCACATGCGTGATGCGTTCGCTGCGAACGTAATCGGCAAGCCCGCTCACGCCGCCGAAACCGCCGATGCGGGTCGGCAGCGGCTGGTCGGCG
>NZ_JALBGZ010001510.1:0-544 GCF_023006515.1 Bradyrhizobium sp. PRIMUS42 | reverse complement strand
CCTCGTCGCCGATCTCGCGCGCGCCTTCCCCAGGCTCGGCATCGAAATGCTCGCACCCGGCACCGCAAGCGGCGAGGAGAGCGACAGCCTGCACTGGATCCGCCGTCCATCTCGGGCGCGGCTACAAGGCGCTACAGCTTGCCTCGGTGCTGTCGCTGCTGCGCAACGACCGCAACATCGAGGCCGTGACGCTGGTCGACATCGCGTGCACGCTCCAGCTCATCGCCGACCAGTTCGACGACATGGGCCATGTCGTGCATTATGACGGGCCGGCGTCCGCGACCGCCGCCGCGCGGCCCGACGATCTGCATCGCGGCGTCACCAACCTCGTCGAGAACGCGGTGCGCTTCGGCGCCGAGGTGACGATCCGCCTCGGCATAGCCGGCATCAATTTCGTCATCGATGTCGAGGACGACGGCCCCGGCATTTCGGATGCACGCAAGCCGGAGATGCTGGAGCCGTTCGTGCGCGGCGACGACGCGCGCACCATGGACGAGTCCACCGGCTTCGGGCTCGGCCTGTCGATCGCGCGCGCGATCGCACT
>NZ_JALBGZ010000150.1:0-10762 GCF_023006515.1 Bradyrhizobium sp. PRIMUS42 | reverse complement strand
CGCTGCGATGATCGCCGCGCAGAACAAGCTGATGGCCGCCCTGCCTGCGAATCTGCGCGCGGACGCCGGGCGGATGCAGGAGCGTTTTCACCTGGACGCGCCGGGCTGGTTTGGCGAGACGGAAGACCCAAAGCACCTGCGCACGATCGCCGGGGCTACTCTGCGCGGGACGCTGATCAAGATCCGCTATCAGAGCTGGCGATCCGAGAAGCAGCGCCGCCTCGCGCCGCTCGGCCTCGTGCTGAAGGGTGGGAGCTGGTACCTCGCGGGTCAGGTCGACGCCAGCGTGCGCACCTATCGCGTCGCGCGCGTGCTCGACTGCACGGCGCTCGACGACGGCTTCGATCGCCCCGCCGATTTCGATCTCGCCGCCTATTGGCAGGCCGCGACACTTCGCCTCGAGGCCGAGATGCATCCGAATGTCGCGGTCGTGCGGCTCTCGCCGTTCGGCGTCAAGCTGCTCGATGCGCTGAGCCAGCCCTACGTCAAGGCGCGCACGCAGCTCGAAGAGACCGCTGATGCCGACGGCTGGCGCATTGCGCGCGTGCCCGTCGGCAAGACATCCTGGCACGCCGCAGCCGAATTGTTGCGGCTCGGTCCCGAGGCCGAAGTGCTGGAGCCCGCCGATCTTCGCGACAAGATGGTGGAGCTGACGCAGGCAATGGCCGCGCGCTATCGCGTGGTGCGCAAAGGCTGACGGCGGCACATTTTGCCGCAGCCCACGAAACAATCCTGAAACACGATTCTCGCCGCGAGCCGTGAACGCATTCGCGTTTCAGCCCGACCGAGATGCAGGGACACAACAACGGCCCCGCGCCAAATGGAGAATGAAGATGTTTCGTAAGCTTGCTCTTGGTCTGATCGCCGCCGGCTCGCTCGCTGTCGCCGCTCTCGCCCCCACCGCGGCTTCGGCCGGTGGTTTCCATTACCATCACGGTCATCACCACTGGGGTCCCGGCTGGGGCATTGGCGGCATCTACCTCAACACCGGCGTCAGCAATTGCTACCAGGAGCGCCTGATCCAGACCCGTCATGGCCTGCGCGTGCGCGTCGTGAATGTCTGCGCCTACGGGATGTACTGATATCTCGCCTTCACGACGAAGCTCCGGTCGCACCGCGACCGGAGTTTTGCATTTGACTAGCCGCCCTGCGCTGCCGGCGAAACCAGGCCCAGGTCTCGCGCGTCGTTCTGATGTAGCCGCGGCCGCGATGGACGATCTCGCCGTCGACGATCTCGTTCAGCTTCGGCAGCGCATGAAAGGGGATCGAGGGATAAGCGTGGTGCTCGACGTGATAGGGCATGTTCCACGCGAACCATTTGACGACCGCGCCGGTATAGGTGGTGCGAGTGTTCTGGAAAGCGCTGCGGGTGCGGTCGCAGCCGGTATGCTCGGCATAGAGATAGGGCCGCAGGAATAACTGCCCGATGACGAGCGGGACGATCCAGACCCAAAGCAGCAACGCTGACGAGAACCACAGCGACAGCGCGAGCAGCAGGACATAGAGCGCGACATAGGCACGCGCCTCCATGACGATGGTGGCGCGCTTGCCCTCGGGAATCCAGGGCATGGTGACCTTGCCGGTGATCGCATGGCCAAGCATCAGCCGTAGGCGCCCGGCGACCTGCATCAGGCCGCTATAGGCGATCGCGAGCTGCGTGTCGGATGTCGGCTTCACCCCGACGATCAACTCGGGATCCTTGTCCGGATCCTGGGTGTAGCGGTGATGGTCCCAGTGAAACAGGCAGTAATATTCGTAGGGCAATCCGATGATGAAGGCCGAGAGATGGCCGACGACGAGATTGAGGCCGCGGCTCCTGAACGCGGTCTTGTGCGCGGTCTCGTGCACCGCCATGAACAGGAAGGCGACGAAATAGCCCTGCACCGCCATCAACGGCAGCGCCCAGAGCACGCCATGGCGGGAAGCGACCATCCAGATCAGCGCGCCCACCAGTACGATCACGCCATAATGGCCAAGGCTCTGCGCCGCGCCCCTGAGATTGGAGCGGACCGACAGTTCGCGCAGCATCGCCGGCGTCAGCGGCTTCAGGCGGTGGCCGGATTCTGAAACGGTCGCGTCAGTCATGGTCGGATGCCCTGTCACTTGCCGAGAAGAGCTGCGACCTCGGCCTTGATGAAGGCCTGGTCGCGCGGATTGCCGACGGGGTTGCCGGCGCGATGGCCGTGCAACGACGGGATCGGATGCAGCACGGCCGATTTGGCGTTGGTCAGCCGGCCGAGCTCGTCCTCGTTGTCGCGGACGTCGAAATAGCGGTCGGTCGCGCCGGGCATCAGCAGCATGTGCGCCTTGATCGCGGCCAGCGCGCGGTCGAGATTGCCACCGAATGCTCCACAGCGACTGATATCGCCGCGCTGCCAGATTCCGATCTGCGCCAGCAGATCATTGGCGTCGCGCCGGGCAAACGTCGCATCCCAGGTACGGACGAGATAATCCTCCAGCGAGCTGAAGCCGGCCTCGCGCCAGAGCTCGTCGCGATAGAAGCCGTGCGACATCGCCCAGCCGGCATAGACGCGCCCCATGGCGCGGTAGCCGGCGACGGGCTTCTCGGCGAAGCGGCCGTCGCGGAAGGCGGGATCGGCGGTGAGCGCGGCCTTCACGCTTTCCAGGAAGACGTGATTGTAGGACGCACAACGCGCACTGCCGCAGACCACGGCGGCGCGCGCGACCATATCGGGATGCAGCGCCGCCCAGTGATAGGCCTGCATGCCGCCCATCGACCAGCCGTAGACGAGCGCAAGCTTTGCGATGCCGAAGCGCTCGGTGAGGAGCCGGTGCTGGACCGCGACCGCATCGTGATAGGTCACCTCCGGGAACGGCGCCGCAGTATTCGACGGCGAGGACGACAGGCCGTTGCCGAACAGGTTCGGGACGATGATGAAGTAGCGCGTGGGATCGAGCACGCCGTCCGGGCCAATTAGCCACTCGGTGTCAAAATGCTGCGCGCTGAACGACGTCGGATAGAGGATGACGTTGTCCTTGGCCGGGCTCAGCGTGCCGTAGGTCTTGTAAGCGAGCTTCAGCGAGGAGAAGACGACCCCGGACTGGAGGGTGACGTCGCCGGCTTCGAAGATCTCGTAGTGCTCCGTCATGAACCGGACTCCCGCTCGCGGCCCAGAATGCGCCGCTGAGGCGGCGATGCATCGATCATGCCGAGCCCGCAGACGCGCCGTTGCGCCGCGCTTAATAAGTGTACCTATAGTACAGTTATTCTGGACCGGCAAGATAAATCCAACGAACCGGCCGCTCAGGCGATGGCGGCGATATAGCGCTCCACCGATGCCGCGAAGGCGGCCTTGGCCCCAGTGGCAATGTTGCGCCCCCACCAGGCGCCATAGATGCGATCGAAGGCGAGCGGCTCGACGGCGGCCGCGATCCGCCGCACCGCGGCGGCATTGAGCGGCATGTAGTTGGGGTAGGAGTACATGAAGCTGACGAAGCGGCGGTCCATCGTCACCTGGGCGATGTCGCCGGTGAGCAGCGCGCCCCTGCCGTCCGCACCGCGCACGGCGTGCAGCATGGTGGCGCCGGCGAAATGACCGCCGGTGCGCAGCAGCAGCACATCGTCGGAGATGCGGTGGCTTTCGCCGGTCCAGTGCACGATCGAGGGATGCGGCCGCGTGACGAAAGCGCGATCGTCGGCATGCAGATAGACCGGCACGCCGCCAAAGGTATCGCTCCAGTCGGCGACCGCGCCGTAGTAGTGCGGATGCGAGATCGCGATCGCCTTCAGTCCGCCGAGCGCTGCAACGTGTTGGATGGCTTCATCGGTTGCCAGCGGAATGCAATCCCACATCACGCAGCCGTCGCCTTGAGGCACCAGCAGCGCGCGCTGCCCGATGGCGAAGCTCGGCTCCAGGCCGATGCCGGTGAGGCCGAGATCGTCGCGGCCCACCAGTCGGTACCCTCGCGCGAGCTCCTCGCGCGTGAGGAAGCTCTGCCCTTTCCAGTTCACGAACTGCCGCTCGTCCTCGCAAATCAGACAGGAGGCGGGCGGATTTCCGCCGTTCGGAAATTGCGCGCCGCAGGTTTCGCAGGTCCAGAGAGGCATGACTTGAGCTCCGTGGGAAGGCCCGCAGGATGACATTGCGAATAAGCGTTCAGCAAGTTCGATGAGCCGCAAGGGTGACTGGAACCAACGCGGCGAACGCCCGTTACGTTCAGATCAACGCCAGAACGATTGGCCAAGAGGATCACGACACACGAAGAGCATGTCTAGGTATCGATGACATCGCGATCCCCCTCTCCGTCCCGCCTCTGGCCCCTGTTCGCGCTCAACTTCTTCATGGCCGACATGCAGTCGGGCATCGGTCCGTTCGTCGGCGTATTCCTCCAGGAGCGCGGCTGGGCGACCGGACTGATCGGCACCGCGCTGACGATCGGCAATGTCGCGGGAATGCTGATCACGACGCCGATCGGCGGCTTCATCGATGCCAGCCGCAACAAGCGGATGTGGGTCGTCATTCCCGGCATCTGCGTCGTTCTCGCCTCCGCCATCATCCTGATCTCGCAAAATTTCTGGGCGGTGACGTTCTCGCAAGTCGCGCAATCGCTGGCGAGCGCCGCAATCGTGCCGGCGGTGACGGGCATCACGCTGGGCATCGCCAAGCAGAAGGGCTTCAACGCGCTCAACGGCCGCAACCAGGCGTACAACCACGCCGGCAACATGGTCGGCGCCGCGCTGTCGGGCTATCTCGGCTACAAATACGGCTATGTCGCCGTGTTCATGCTGGCGGCCGCGTTCGGTGCCATCGCGATCGCCTGCGTGATGATGATCCCGGCCAAGGCAATCGATGACCGGGCCGCGCGCGGCAGCAAGGAGGATGACTCCAAGGCTCCGCCGGATGCGATGACGATGCTGCTCAAGCATCGGGCGCTGCTCGTGCTGGCGCTGGCGCTCGCGCTATTCCACCTCGGCAATGCCGCGATCGTCCCGCTCTACGGGCTCGCGGCGGTCGCCGAGGGACAGGCCAACGGCCCGAGCTTCGTCGCGACCACCGTGGTCATCGCACAAGGCGTGATGGTCGTGACGTCGCTGATCGCGATGAAGGCCGCGAGCAAGCGCAATTACTGGCCCATCATCCTGGTCTCCTTCATGTTCCTGCCCATTCGCGGCGTACTCGCCTTCTTCGTTACGGGATGGTGGGGCGTCGTGCCGATGCAAGTGCTCGACGGCATCGGCACGGGTCTGCAAACCGTTGCCGTCCCCGGCATGGTGGCGCGGGCGCTCAACGGCACCGGCCGCATCAATCTCGGCCAGGGCGCCGTGATCACGGTGCAGGGTGTCGGCGCCAGCCTCAGTCCCGCGCTCGGCGGCTGGATCGCGCAATGGATCGGCTACGGTCCGACCTTCCTGCTGCTCGGCGGCTTCGGGCTCGCATCGATGGCGCTGTGGTTCGCGTTCGGGGCGACAGTGAAGAAGTATTGAGCTTCATCGCCGTCACCAATGTCACGCCGACGACGTAGGCGGGAGCCGGTCTCGTTCGCCGCGAGCGACGATCCGGCGAATGGTGTGACGTGAAAGACAGCGACAGCGGCGGCGCCTGGCGCGGTCCGGACACTCACTTGGCTGCGGCACCTGGTCGCGGTCTCAGCGCGTCATCGCGAGTGGCTTATCACGCAATTCCCCGCTTTTGCCGTTGCGACGCAGCGGCATGACGATACAACCTGCCGCAATCGCCAATAAACCGCCCTTCCCGATCGATGATCCAGCCTCAACTCTCCTTTGACGGCGACCCGAATGGCCCGGCCTATGAAAGATGGCGCGAGCAGTTTTGCCGTCAGGTGGCGAACGTCGATTTCGTGCCGGTCGGGGAAGGGCGAGTTCACCGGACCATTGCGCCGGCCATTCTTCCCCGCATCAGACTCTCGGCCTCGTTCGGCTCGCCGATATCTTTCGTGTCGTTGGGGACGAACGACGAATTGGTGATTACGACGTCGCCCAATTCGGCGTTGAGCGGGACCATGGGAAAGCGCCCGCTGGAGATCGCGGCGGGCGACGTCACAATCGGGGACCCCTCGATCAAGGGCGCCTATATCACTCAGACCGGGAACGGTAATTTCCGGACCGCGCTGCTGCCGCGTAAGGCGCTGCTGCGCGTCTGTCCGAATGCCGAGGACCTGATTGCGCAGTCGATCCCAGGCGCCAATCCGATCACGTCGATGTTCCTGCGATATTACGATCTCGCGCATGCTTATGCCGACAAGCTCGCGCCCGCCGAGCTCGACGCGGTCTCGCAGCATCTGTTCGATTTATCGGTGCTGATGATCGGAGCCCGCGGCGATGTCGCCGAGGAAGCTCGGACGCGCGGCCTTGCCGCAGCGCGTCTCGAGACCCTCAAATCCGACATCCTGGCGCAGCTGGACAACCCCGCGCTGTCACTCACCGTCCTGTCGGCCACGCACCGGGTCAGCCCACGCACGATCCAGCTGCTGTTCGAGCAGGCGGGCATCACCTATAGCGGCTTCGTGCTGGAGCAGCGCTTGCTGCGCGCCGATCGGCTGCTTCGAAATCCTGCCATGCGCGCCCGCAAGATCATCGAGATCGCGCATCTCGCGGGTTTCCACGACGTCTCCTATTTCCATCGCGCGTTTCGCCGCCGCTTCGGACAGACGCCCGACGACGTCAGGAAGCTGGCCGGCGACGCCGGCTAGCCAAACGCGACGCGACGCTGCCGAACGCCGCCCGGTTCTACGTCCCAAAATTCTTCTGGATCGCCTTGTCCAGCGTCTCGCCGCCGACGAAGCGCTGGCGCAGCTCGCGCTTGAGCAGCTTGCCGCTCGGATTCTTCGGCAAGGCGTCGACGAAAATGACGCGCTTGGGCACCTTGAAGTGCGCCATCTGGCCGGCGCAGTGCTTGATGACGGCGTCCTCGTCCAGCTTTTCACCGCTCTTGACGACGACGATGGCGGTGACCGCCTCGATCCAGCGCGGATCGGGCAGGCCGACGACGGCGACCTCGGAGACTGCGGGGATGCGGTAGACCATCTCCTCGACCTCGCGGCTCGCGACGTTCTCGCCGCCGGTCTTGATCATGTCCTTGACGCGGTCGACCACGGTGATGTGGCCCTCCTCATCGACGGTGGCGAGATCGCCGGAGTGAAACCAGCCGCCGGAAAACGCCGCCGCGGTCTTGACGGGATCGTTGTAATAGCCGGACAACAGATGCGGCGAGCGGTGCACGATTTCGCCGACCTCACCGACTTTCACATCCTCCATCGACGTGTTGACCACGCGCGTCTCGACATTGAGCACGGGCTTGCCGGCCGAGCCGGCCTTACGCAGCTGATCCTCGGGGCGCAGCACGGTTGCGAGCGGCGCGATCTCGGTCTGGCCGTAAAAGTTCCAGAACTTGACGTTGGGCAGGCGGCGCTGGAGCTCGAGCAGCACCTCAACCGGCATGATCGAGGCGCCGTAATAACCCTTCTGCAGCGTCGACAGATCGGTCTTGTCGAAATTCGGCGAGCGCAGCATCGCGATCCAGATCGTCGGCGGCGCGAAGAAGGACGTAATCTTGTGCGCCTGGATCAGCGCCAGAATGCCGTCCGCCGTCGGCTTGCCCGTGATCACGCCGGAGGCGCCGAGATAGATTTGCGGCCCCAGGAAGACGTCGAGCTGGGCGCAATGATAGAGCGGCAGCGCGTGCAGGAATTTGTCCTCCACGCTCATGCCGCCGTCGATGACGCAGCTGACATACTGCCACATCACCGCTTCATGGGTCAGCATCGCGCCCTTGGGCAGGGACTCCGTACCGCTGGTGTAGACGATCTGCGCGAGATCGCGGCTGTCGACCGATGCATCCAGGAACGCGCCGTCGGGGCTGAGGAGATCGTCGAAGGTGGTGAGGCCCGCGGGCGGCGTTGCGGGATCCTCGCCCGGCAGCCAGATCAGCTTCTCGACCGCGCAGTCCTTGGCGCTTGCATCGCGGGCCGCCTCGACGAAATCGGGACCGGCCGCCAGCAGCTTGGCGCCGGAGCTCTTCAGGATGAAATTGATCTCGTCCGGATTGAGCATGAAGTTGATCGGCACCAACACCGCGCCGATCCGCGCCACCGCAAAACGCAGCGCGGCGAAGGCGTGTGAATTGCGCGAGAGTACCGCGATGCGGTCACCCTTCTTGACGCCGAGGCCGAGCAGGCCGCGGCCGAGCCGGTTGCAGATCGCGTCCATCTCGGAGAAGGTCCAGCTCACGTCGCCGCAGCTCACCGCAAGCTTGTTGGGCGCTCGGCCCGCGGAACGGCGCAAGAGATCGCCGATGGAATGCTCGCGCGCTTTCGAGATGGTGGCTGCGGTGTCGCTCGACATTTCCATTCCCCGGAATTTGCAATCTGCGTGAAGACCGGCCTGGACCTTCAGGCCATCGCCCTTACGCATTTTTGAGTTTGCACAAAGCGTAGTCGGCGCAATCTGCCGCGTCAAATCAGCCGGAGCGCCGCCGGTGCACGATGCCTTCACCGACAAAGGTAGCTCGCGGGGGGATGGCGACATGGTGCATAGCATGTCCCAGTTCCAGGTAAGCCCGAGGAGCATCGTGCTCAGGGCTTGTGCCCCTTCTGGCGCAGCGCCTCGATGAGGCGCTGCTTCAACTCGTCGGCGGCCTTCTGGCTGACGTCCTGGCCGATCTGCGCGCTCGCCTGCGCCAGCGCATCCGACTTCTCCAGAAACTTCCGCCCCACAGGCTGGGCGCAGAACGCCTCGATCTGGCGCAGCTCATCGACGGTGAAGCTGGCGGCATAGACGGCGGCCATCTGATCGATCATCGAGGCGACGAACGGCGCGTAGATCTCCGATCCTGGCGCCGTCATCGCATCATAGTCGCGCTCGATCTCCGGCCGATCCTGCGCGACCACGGGTCTCAGCTTGAGCAGGAGCTGCGGGAGAGCCGCGCGATACTGATCCGCGATCTTCAGCGTGGCGACGAGCTTGCGCGCGGCGCTCATCGCCTCCGGGGATGGCGTTTGTGCCGACGCGTTGCAGACGAGGAACAGGAGGGCGCCGGCAATCGTCAACAAGAGTCTCGACATGCATCTCTCCCGAAAAATCGTCCGCGCGACGGAATGGGTTCTCAGCGGCTCCCCGGAGCCGCGCCGATGACCGTTACCGGCGCGCCTTCGGCGGCGGGCTCCGACTCGTCGTCGACATCCGTCACCTTGACGAAGAGGCTGGGCACCCGCTCGGCTCGGTCGAGCAGCCAGGCTGCGCCGATCATGATGACGAAGCCGGCGAACGAGACAGCGAGTTGCTCCCAGACGCCCTTGGTGTATTGGACCAGGATCCAATGCGCCGAGAACGACAGGAACACGCTGAGGCAAAAGATCGGCAGCGAATGCTGGCCGCAGAGAATGACCGGGCGCAGCCATTTCAAATGCAGCGCCTTCCAGTGGCGCGGGACTAAATAGGTCACCCAGATCGCCACCGCCAGGAAATGCGTGAAGCGCAGCATGTCGAGGTCGGTCTTGTCGATCGGATAGATCGCCTTGATCATCCATTTCGGGATCATCGCCTCGAGCGCGTGGATATGCCAGGTCATCACGATCAGGAGGGCGAAGGCGATCCACGCCGCGGACAGGCCCATCACCGTCTTCGACCAGACCCATGCCGCGACCTTGTCGATCCCGCCGATGCCGCACCAGGCGGCGAATACGAACATCAGCTGCCAGCAGAACGGGTTGAAGTACCAGCTCGTGCCGGGCGGGTAGGAGGCGATGTTCCAGTCGAACCAGCGCGACAGCACATAGAGCACCACGGACGCCGCCAGCGTCAGGTTCGGCCGGCGCACCAGGCCCCACACGATGAAGGGCGCAGCAAGCACCAGCGTGATGTAGAGCGGCAGCACGTCGAGATTCACCGGCTTGTAGCGGAGTGAGAGCGCCTGCCCGATCAGAATGTCCGGATGGTCGAGAAAATTGTGAACGTTGAACTCGTCCGCATACATCGGGTTGTCGAACCTCCTGATCGTGCGGGCGATCTGCGCCGTGAACAACAGAAACAGCATGATGTGGGCGACATACATCTCGGCCGCGCGCCGCCACAGCCGCTTGAGCGCCGCGAGAAACCAGCCCCCGGCGACGATCGGCCCATAGATCCAGCCGACGAGATAGCCGGAGATGAAGACGAAGAACTCGGCGGCGTCGCTGAAGCCGTAATTGCGCAGCGTCAGCCAGGCCACGACGTCGTGCGGGATGTGATCGAGAAAGATCATCCACAAGCCGATGCCGCGGAACAGATCGAGCCGCAGGTCGCGCTCGACTGGAGCGAGCAGAGCTGACTGGTCCCGGATCATGGCCCCGCCTCTTTCCGGTGGGCGTCGCGCCAAAGCGGCGCCGGCAAATGGGATGCTAAAAAATCTGAATCAAAAGTCACCTGGCCCTGCGGCTAGTGCCAACGGTAGCCGACCTTGGTGCCTGTGCAAGTGACTTCGTCATCGCACTGAGGCGCCGCCGCACGGCCCGCTTCGGCCGGCCCTTGCAAAAACTGCAAAAACAACCCCATGCACAGTAGAGGCTACCTGCTAAGGCATTGCGTTGCCTGTTAAATTTGAATGCTCCGTCAATCTGCGGCTTCTCAGTGCGAGGTGGCCGGACATTGCTGGCCGTTCCCACCGGAACATGCCGGGCCAAACGTGATCGTCTTGGCATCCGCAGCCGTCGGCGGCGGAGGCAGCACGATCTCGATCGGCGCTTGGTCGTTGAGCCCAAGCGGCGCTGCGGGATCGGGCGGAGTGGCGCCGCAGACCGGGCTGCC
>NZ_JALBGZ010001509.1:0-545 GCF_023006515.1 Bradyrhizobium sp. PRIMUS42 | reverse complement strand
CTGCCGGTGGCCAAGCATGGCAACCGCGCGCTGTCGTCGCGCTCGGGCGCGGCCGACGTGCTCGCCTCGCTCGGCGTCAAGATCGACCTCAGGCCCGAGCAGGTCGGACACTGTGTGCGCGAATGCGGCATCGGCTTCATGTTCGCCCCCGCCCACCATCCCGCCATGAAGAACGTCGGTCCGACCCGGGTCGAGCTTGCAACACGCACGATCTTCAATCTGCTCGGTCCCCTGTCCAACCCAGCCGGCGTCAAACGGCAGATGGTCGGCGTATTCTCGCGGCAATGGGTGCAGCCGCTGGCGCAGGTGCTCAAGAACCTCGGCTCCGAATCCGCCTGGGTGGTGCACGGCTCCGATGGCCTCGACGAGATCACCCTCACCGGCCCGACCTTCGTCTCCGCACTCCACAATGGCGAGATCCGGAATTTCGAGGTGACGCCCGAGGACGCCGGCCTGCCGCGCTGCGAGGCCGGTGCGCTCAAGGGCGGTGACGCCGACGCCAATGCGGTCGCACTGCAAAGTGTGCTCGACGGCAAGCCGAGCCC
>NZ_JALBGZ010001508.1:0-546 GCF_023006515.1 Bradyrhizobium sp. PRIMUS42 | reverse complement strand
CCAGGTGCGCACGTCGTAGCCCTTGATGCCGGCTTCCTGCACCGTCGGGACATCGGGGAGCAAGGCGGTGCGTGCCGGCGACGTCACCGCGAGGCCGCGGATCGCGCCGCTCTGGATTTGCGGGGCCAGCAAAACGGGCGTACCGACGATGACAGGAATTTCTCCACCGAGCAGCGCGGTGATGGATTGTGAATCGCCGCGATACGGCACGTGCACGATCTCGACGCCGGCGGTGGCGTTGAGCAATTCTCCTGCGAGGTGATGGGTGCTGCCGAAACCAACCGATCCGAAACTGAGCGAGCCGGGCTTTGCCTTGGCGATCGTGATGAGCTCGCCCAGTGATTTTGCCGGATAGTCGTTACGCACCGCGATGACGAGCGCGTAGTACACCAGCGTCGAGATCATCTCGAAGCTGTCGGCCGGCTGGTAGGCCAGGCTCTTGTAGGTCGCCGCGGAAATCGCATGCGCGCCGGTGACGAGGCCGAGCGTGTAACCGTCGGGCGCCGCCTTTGCGATCGCATCCGCCGCGATGTTGCCGCCGGCGCC
>NZ_JALBGZ010001507.1:0-547 GCF_023006515.1 Bradyrhizobium sp. PRIMUS42 | reverse complement strand
CCATCAGCCGCTCGAGCTTGGCGGGATCGGCCGGCGGCGCCGGCACGTCGAGCTTGAGATTACCCGTGGTGACGACGTCGCGGCCGCCAAGGGCGGAGAAGCGTTCGGCATCCGTCTTCGACTGCGCCAGGCAAATATCGAACCGCGACAGCAGCGCCGAGATGGTGCCGTGCATGCGCTGCCAGCGCGGGAAGGAGCGCGGCGACATCCGTCCGTTGATCAGCACCATCGGCACCCGGCGCGCTGCGCCGGCGAGGATCAGGTTCGGCCACAAATCGGATTCGATGAACAGCGCCAGCGACGGTTTCCAATGATCGAGGAAGCGCGCGACATAGCGGGGCGAGTCATACGGCACGTATTGATGGATGACGTCGGGCGGAAAGCGCTTTGCGACCACGGCGGCCGAGGTGACGGTTCCCGAGGTGAGCAGGATGCGCAAATTGAGATCGCGCAAGCGCTCGATCAGCGCCGCTGCGGCCAGCACCTCGCCGACACTGGCACCGTGGATCCAGACCAGCGGGCCGTGCGGCCGCACGTCCCGGGACAG
>NZ_JALBGZ010001506.1:0-548 GCF_023006515.1 Bradyrhizobium sp. PRIMUS42 | reverse complement strand
CTCGCCGGCGGGATGCGCTCCGGGGCCTGGACGGTCGAGCGCATCTACGACACCTTCCCCCGCCTCGCCGAGCGCAAGGATCACGGCGGCGGCCAGCTCTCCGGCGGCGAGCAGCAGATGCTGGCGATTTCGCGCGCGCTGCTCACCAACCCACAGCTCTTGATCATGGACGAGCCGACCGAGGGCCTTGCGCCCGTCATCGTGGCGCAGGTCGAGGAGATGCTGCTGCGCCTGGGGGAAGACGGCGACATGTCCGTGCTCGTGATCGAGCAGAATATCGGCGTCGCCACCGCGATCTCGCGCAACGTCGCGATCATGGTCAACGGCCGCATCAACCGCATCATAGACTCCGCGCGGCTCGCTGCCGACCGCGAGCTTCAGCAGCGCCTGCTCGGCGTTGGGCTTCACGCCGAGCTCGAGCCTGACATCGAGCTCCCCGCGTCCGGCCCCGAGACAAAACCGGCGCCGGCGCCACGGCGCGACGGGCCGATCCGCATCTATATCTCCAACCCGACGCTTCCGACGCGGTGGTCGCAACCGGTGCCGAT
>NZ_JALBGZ010001505.1:0-550 GCF_023006515.1 Bradyrhizobium sp. PRIMUS42 | reverse complement strand
AAGCCGCTCGCCGTCATGGAGCTGAAATGGTGGCCGCGGGCGCTATGGGCCGTCCCGCTTCCGGTCTGGTCGGCCCCGACCACGATCGTCACCGGCCGTGCTCCGAGCACTGCGCGCGCCAGGAACAAGGCGTGGAGCTGAGAGTCCGTGCCGGAGGGCGAGAACACGACATCGACGCGCGGCGGCAGCTGGAGATGGCCGCGCAGCTCGTCCCGCATGTCCTCGCAGCGCGCATCGAAGGCGATTTCAACCTCGTCGAACAGGCATTTGTGCATCAGCTCTTCGCGCGCCAGCGCGGCACGGTCATAGGCCGCTTGCGAGATCGTCGACGCGGTCGAGGAGGCGAAATTCCAGATCTCCGGCTCCGGCGAGGCCGCGCAGCCGTAGCCGTTGACGCGATCCCCGGCGTCGAGCGCCAGCCGCGGATCTCCGCCGGAGACGAGCAACGTGTCGAGCGGTGTGAAGAGATCGCGCAGGCGATAACGCGAACCGTCGGATGCGCGGTCCGGTTCTGACAGACGGGATGCGCCGGCGCTCATCCCGGCAGGCT
>NZ_JALBGZ010001504.1:0-551 GCF_023006515.1 Bradyrhizobium sp. PRIMUS42 | reverse complement strand
ACCCACAGACGCTTGATCTCGGCGTAGCCGTGATCGGTTCCCTTCAGGCCGACGCAGCCGATCGGCAGCGTGTCCGACATCGCGACGATGAAGCTGCCGCGCGGCCGGCGCATGTCCTTGGCGTCGGGGTCGCGCGACAGCGAGACGTCGAAGCCTTGGCTGAAGCGACGGCCGAGCTCGGCATAGTATTCGCCGAGGCAGTAGCGCGCCTCCTCGCTTCGCGGGTCCAACTCCACGAGCGCGATCCGCTCGCGGGTCAGGGTGGATGCGATCAGGTCCATCGCCGCGAGCAGCGCCTCGGCTTGCGCATGTTGCGCGAGGAAGCCCTCGGCCTGCGCGTTCGACAGCGCCTCATAGGCCGCGAACTCGCGCCGGCCGGTCCGCGTCAACGTCGCGACACGCCGGCGCGCATCGTCCTGATGCGCTTCGGTCTCGACCAGCCCTTCGTCCTCGAGGCTGCGCAGCAGCCGGCTCATCAGCCCGGAATCGAGACCGAGATAGTCGCGGATCTCGGCGACGTCCGAGCGGCCCTGCCCGATCGCATTGAGGAC
>NZ_JALBGZ010001503.1:0-552 GCF_023006515.1 Bradyrhizobium sp. PRIMUS42 | reverse complement strand
GTCACATCGCCAAGCGCGCCGTAGTTGAGGACCGGCCGGACCGGGGCAAGCAGCGCGGGCGCCGTCGGCGTCTTGCGGGCGTAGAAATCGAGAAGGCCGCCGATATCGGCGAATATCTTCGTTTCGGCGGCCGTGCCGCCTGATTCCTCCGGAGCCGGGAGTGTGACGTCCGACAATTCCGTTCCCTTTTGATGCGATTGAGCTATTCTTCCAAGAAGTTGGGGAACGCGTCCAGTCTGAGGTGAAGTTTTGGGCCCAAAATCTGTGGTTGAGGCGCCCTAAAGCCCTTCGACGGAATTGGGGTCGGGCAGAAATCACCATGCTGGAGAATGAGCCGGACACGGGAGCAGAAGGCGGGCTGAAGCGCTGGCTCGAGGGCATCGGCCTTGGCCATTACTCCGATCTCTTCGCACAGCACCGTCTCGATCTCGACGTCATGGGCGACCTGACCGAATCCGATCTGGTCGAGCTCGGATTGCCGCTCGGCGATCGCAAGCGGCTCCAGCGGGCGATGGCGGCGTTGTTCCAGGCGGAAACGGCGCAGGCGCCCGC
>NZ_JALBGZ010001502.1:0-553 GCF_023006515.1 Bradyrhizobium sp. PRIMUS42 | reverse complement strand
ACCGGCGACGCCGGCACCATGGCGCGGCCGCAACGACGCGGTGGCGCCGCAGCCGAAGCAAGACCGGTAGGAGCGCGCCATGACACGCCATTTTGCGCGAGGCCTGCTCGTGCTCACCGCGTTCAGCGTCTCCGGCTGTGCCGCGTTCTCGCCCGACAGCGGCATGAGCGCGGTCTCCGAGCTGACGAGCCGGACCATCGACAAGGACGTCGCCTTCGTGCGAACGGCCGACGGCGCCGGCGCGGTGGAGGCGCGCGTTCACCGATTGCTGGCGCGCCCATTGAGCGCCGACAGCGCCGTGCAGATCGCATTGCTCAACAACAAGGGACTGCAAGCCGCCTATAACGAGCTGGCGCTGGCCGAGACCGATCTGGTCGAGCAGAGCCTGCCGCCCAATCCGGTGTTCTCGATCTCGCGGATCACGGGCAACGGCGCCAGCGAGATCGAGCGTCAGGTGGTCGGTGACATCCTCGCGCTCGCCACCCTGCCGTTCCGCTCCGACATCGCCCGCGAACGCTTCCGCCAGGCCCAGTCGCGCGCCGCGCTGGCGACG
>NZ_JALBGZ010001501.1:0-553 GCF_023006515.1 Bradyrhizobium sp. PRIMUS42 | reverse complement strand
AGCGGTTCCGGAACCTGGCGGCGCTCCGACGGCTGCGGCGGAACCTGGACCTCAGCCAAGCAATAACGCCGGCAAGACGCCGGCTTCGCGGCGGAACCAACGCCGCGCAGGCCCGATTCAAGCCACATCCTCTCCGGATTTGCGGCTCATTGCCACCCAAGTCTTTGATGACAAAGGGGTGGTTAAGAGTTGCGTCATGCGTAACCGGGAGACCAGGATGGGCAACCGCACCGCAAAATTCGTATCCGCGCTGGTCGGCAGCGTCATTGCCGGCCTGCCACTGGCCGCCGTGTCGCAGAACGCGCCGAACACACCGAGCACGGCCAACGCGGCCGCCGACTGCCTCGCATCGCCGAAGGGCACCGCGCCGCAGGGGCAGCATTGGTACTATCGCCTCGAACGCACGACCAAGCGACAGTGCTGGTATCTGCGCGCCGCCGGCGACAAAGCCTCCCAGACCGCGCAGGCGACGCCCGACGCGCAAGATACCGATTCAACCGCGCCGCAATCCGTGCAGAACGCGCGTGCCGAATACGTTGCGTCGCAGACCGGG
>NZ_JALBGZ010001500.1:0-553 GCF_023006515.1 Bradyrhizobium sp. PRIMUS42 | reverse complement strand
CAGCAATTGCGGGCCACGGCCTGCGACCTCCTCGATGCCGCGCCGCAGATTGTCGAACGCGGTGCCGGCATGACGCATCAGGTTCTTGCCCGCCGGCGTCAGCCGGACCGCCCGGGCGCTGCGCTCGAACAAGATCGTGCCCATCGCGGTTTCGAGCTTGCGAATGGCGTGGCTGACCGCGCTCGGCGTGAGATGAAGCTCGTTCGCCGCATCCCGGAACGAACCGGTGCGTGCGGCGGCCTCGAAGGCGCGGATGGCGGATATCGGGATGCTGGATAGCAACATCGGACAAGTGAACCAAATTCACCCATGCAAGACAACAGCGCGTTTGTCGGATTGGCCGACGCCCGCATAATCACGGGCAAGAACGGCGGCGCCGTCGGGTGCCCGGCAATGCCATTGAGGGAGGATCATCATGCTGCTGCGCGGCAAGACAGCCATCATCACCGGAGCTGCGTCTCCTCGGGGCATCGGCCTTGCCACCGCCCGCCGCTTTGCGGCCGAGGGAGCCCGCGTCGCCATTCTCGACATCGACGGCCCGGCGGCGGAAGCT
>NZ_JALBGZ010000014.1:0-33848 GCF_023006515.1 Bradyrhizobium sp. PRIMUS42 | reverse complement strand
GCCACAAGCACGGTGACGCCGGGAACGGTTCCCTTGTCGATCGCGCGCTTGAAGGCGTCCGACATGGCCTGCAGGCGCGGCCGCGACAGCCCAAGCGTCTCCGGCTGGGCCTCCGGCAAGGGCGGGGTGTGGATTGCGGAGGCGGCTGTCGTGGCAGCTTGGGCGTTCATAAGGGCTCCCGGGCTCTTGTTTTTTGGTCGGGAAAGTGTGGCCAGAAACCCCGGTACAAACAAGCGAAGCGGGCGCGGTTCACCCTTGCAAACCGGCCACCCTCTGTGCTTGAAAGCGGCCCTGATCCCAAGGCGACGCGGGGTCTGTAGGAGTGTAGCTCAATTGGTAGAGCACCGGTCTCCAAAACCGGGGGTCGCAGGTTCGAGCCCTGCCACTCCTGCCAGTCAAATCAATCACTTAGATCAGATGCTGGCGGGATAGGGACGAGGACGTCCCGCGGGCGAATCGCCACGAGCCGACACGTACCCTTGATTTCGAGTGCGAGGCCCGGCGAGGCGTCGCCTAGCGCGCCGGAGCCCGTTCCGCGTCGGTAGGCACCTGGCTGCGGTCGACGTCCCGGATGGGAACGCGGCGCAGCAGCGAGACGATGGTGGCGCCGAGCTCGAAATAGGTGCGCAGCCGCAGCGCACGGGACGAGCCCTTCAGCTCCGCGTTCAGGCTCACCGGCACCTGCACGTAGGTGAGGCCGAGCTGCAGCAGCGAGATCAACGCGCAGATCTGATAACCGTAGCCGTCGGCCTTGACCGCGATCTGGCGCAGCCATTTCACGGGGTAGACGATCATGCTGTGGTAGTCGGACAGCCAGAACCCGAACAGGCAGTTCAGGATGAACCGCAGCGAATGCGACTGCAGCGAGCGGTTGACGGAGCGGTCCGACTGGTTGTCGCGATAGGTGATGACGAGGTCCGCGGCGCCCGCCGCCTTGAACATCCGGGCAATACCCTCGTTCTGAAAGGCGTGATCGCCCGGAATGAGAGTGATCGCATCGAATTTCGCGCGCGACAGGGCGTATTCGAAGCCAGCACCGACACCACGTCGCTCGGCGTTATGATGCACGATGATGCGGGGCTCGCCGGCAGCAAACTCGTCCATGATCGCGCCGGTGCCGTCGGTGCTGCCGTCGTCGATCAGGAAAATCTCGAAATCGTCGAGCAACTCGCGGGCAAGCGGCAACACGCCCTCGATGGTGTCGGCGATCTTGTCCTGCTCGTTCAGCGCAGGAATGACGATCGTAAGCCGTTTTGCCGCCCTGGAAGGTGTCATCTCATGCCGCCTGTTGCCGGCCACTCTTTACTGGTGGAACCCTGGCGCAACTCTAGGTCATCTGAGCCGGGCGAACAATAAGGGGCCCGCAGATATGCCCCGTACAACCGGCATGAATCCGGCGATGTGTGTGTTCTGCGCAACTAATCCGAAAAATCATAGAGACTGGTATCGCCGATGCCGAAGGCGCGGCGCAGCTGTCCGACGCGGCCTGCCAGGGTCCGGCCCGCCGCGGTCGCCGCGAAGTGTGAATCGACCGGTTCGACCAGGCCGCTATCGACCAGGTTCCCAATTCGTCCCTGGAACAGAGCTGGAACCTGCCGTTCGACGATGTCCGAAAGCGGAGCCCTCCGCTCAGGCCGGTGGATCACGCTGAGCAGAATGTCCAGGGAAACCGATTTGTACACTGCGCCAAAAGCGAAGACGTAACCCATGACGCAAAACCCGAAAATCGACGCGGCGTCCCAGTACTGAAATTGCGTGACGACGAAGATTCCGAGCATCACGCCGAGACCATGGGTGACGATTGCGGCGATCGCGAGCAGCATCACGGCTCCAAGCGTCCATCCGCGAGCGCGGGCCATCAACTGCAAGGCAGGGGCCAGCAGGGCGAACATGACGGCAGCGAAGAGACCGACAACGAAGGACATCGTGGCCGCTCACCCAAGTCCGGTCGACAGACGGACGAATTTGACGAGACGCGCGATCGCCACGCCCTTGGCCGTTGGCGTAAGGCTGCCGTCTGCCGTGATCACCATCCCTGCGCCGACGAGGAGCTTCAGGCGGTTGTGTGTGAAGGTGCCGAGATCTCCGCCCTGCATGTAGGCGACCGCCCATTGCTCGAGGGTGAGGGGGCGCCCCGCCTGGACGAGTGCCGTGAGCAGCGTCAGCGTAAAGCCCCAGGCCAGCAGGCTGAACAGGATGTAGCAAAACATCATCGCCGTCCCCAACAGGAACAGACCGCCAAGCACGTCGTCGAAACGGCGTTGGCCGGGGAGCGCGATGCAGGCGATCGCGTAAAAGGCGATGATGCTGACGCAGCCGAGCCGGAAGCGGCGGCCGGATCCGCCGGTGGCAGCGATGCGCGCGTAGCACAGCAGCAGCAGCGGCAGCGCGACACTGAGACCAATCGCAGCGGCTTGCGCCGGGCCCGGTAGCATGTTCATTGCGGAAAATCGTCCCGGACGCCTCTCAGGCCCAGCCTGAGCAAAAGTCTATAGGAGGTCGTATTTTTCGGGTCAAGGGAGCCCGTCATCCCGCCCTTGCGGACGTCATCTGGGCGTGCGAATCCTTGCCGGCGATGCCGTTCCTCCGTCCGAGATGCCCCATTGCTGCGTGCGATAATCGTCCTCCTTGTCGTCTTGCTGGCTGCGCATGCGCCGATGCTCCTGAACGACGGTCTCTTCATGGACGACTGGCTCGTGCTCAAGCCGCGTCCGGACTATTTCATCGACATCGATTTCCTGCTGAACGGCGCCGGTCATCCGATCTTCTACAGCTACGACACGTTCGCGAACTGGACGGGCGCCCCGGTCGCCGTGATGGTCTCGCTGGCGTTCGCTGGAATCGTCTTCGGCGCAATATCGCTGGCGTTGACGGCAACGCGCCTCAATCTGCTCGACCGCGCCGAGGCGGTCGGTTTCGCGCTGATGGTCTGGACCTATCCCGGCTATCAGCTTTGGGCGGGCAAGGCGAACGCGGTCTACGTCTTCAGCTATGGCCTCCTGTTCGTCGGTGCAGGGTTGTTGACGCTGGCCTTCAGCGCCCGCGGTCTGCGGCGCATGTTGCTTCGCGCAGGCTGTGCGCTCGTGTTCCTGCTGAGCTTCGCGCTCAACTCGACGATCGTGCTCTATGCCTTCGTGGTGCTCGGCCTCTTCGTTGCGATATGGCGGGGCGGGAGCGCGGCGGACGGCTTCGTTCGTCGCACGTGGCTCGCATCCTGGCGCTGCGCCCTTGGCTATCCGGAATTGATGGTGCTGCCCCTGATCTACTGGGGCACGCTCAATATCTGGTTCAAACGGATCGGCGTGTATACGCAGCACTATGATGCGCATTTCCCGACCTTGCGCGAGCTGGCTGGGGGATGGGGGGCATTTTTCGTCACCGGCTACAGGGACGTCGTGGCCCACGCGATCCGGGCGGCAATTCAGGTTCCGGCGCTCTTCATCTTGGCCGCGATGCTCGTCGGCATCGTCTTGCTGTTGCTGCGTCCCGCCAGGAAGCCGACCACGTCCAGACTAGCGATCGCCTTGCCGCTCGTGCTCGCCCTGATCTTGTTCCTCGCACTATCATCGCCCTATTTGATCGCCGGCCTGCGGCCGTCATCCACGCATTTCTACGAGAGCCGTCATCTGCTGATGTTCGGCCTGCCCTCGGCGCTCACGTTGCTTGCATTCAAGCGACAGGCCGAACGCTGGATCAGCCCCGGCGCCGCCTTGGCGGTCGTGTTCGGGCCGGCCTTGATCATGTCGATCGGCATGCTGTGGAGCGACTACGTCTTCATGCAGGCGAGAACGCTGAAGCAGGAGGCGCTGGCGCGCGATCTTGCCGGCCGGGTCCAGCCCGCGGCGACGGTCTATGCGCTCGACGATGGTTTTTTCGACTACCCGTCTCGGCATGTGCCGTTCGGCCTCGCCGAGGTCACCGGCATGCTCCGCCTTGCCTGGGGCAATCAGCCCTTCTTCGGATTTGCGCTGCGCGCGGAGCGACCCGACATCCTGCGGGGAATGGACGAGGCGAGGAAGGCTCCGGGAAGCGCGTTTCATCATTTCGATCCGACGGGGCCGCAGGCAACGATCTCGTTCCAGCCGGGCCCTGGAGCCGCGCCGAACCATACCTTGGTGCGAAAATACTATACGTGCCGGCTGCTGGCGCGCTGCGACGTTGCGGAGTTCCTAACGCAGCTTGCGCAGGTCACGATCAAGCTCGGGCCCATCGCGGGCATCCTGCCGGTCGAGACAGACGCCGCGCCTAGCCGCTAGCGCGCTGTTTCCAAACCGTCTCCGCAAGCGCGATGTCGGTCACCGAATCCTCGCCGGAGGCCAGCGGTGCGCCGCGCGCCGCGATATCGGAAACGAAGGCGTCGGCCTGGCGCCGGAACGCCCAGCTCTTTTCACCCGTCAGGTGCGTGCTCTGACCATCGTGATCGACGATGACCTCCGCCTCCTGCTCGGCAAAGGGTGGGGGCAATTCGAGGGTCACTGCGCCGCGCTCGAAGTCGATCGTCAGTCCCTCGCGCCAGGTGCCCTCCGACCCGTTCACGAGATCCAGCGTGCAGGCGATGCCGCCGAAGTCGAGCGTGATGCGACCGGCGCCAGTAGCCTCGATCGCACTTTCGGCGACCGTCGGCGACGACCCGAGCAGGTAGCGCGCCAGATTGATGATATGGCTGAAGACGTTCAGAAAATTGTCGTAGCCGGGACGCATCGCGCGCGGCATCCAGTCGGGACCATCCTGCCAGAGCTCGAGCCCGTCCGGCCGCGCTTCGCCGGTCATCACGAAATTATCGTGCGACCGGCCAGTGTCGCCGCCGAAGCACCAGCCTTTTGCCCGCACGATGCGTCCGAGCGACCGGTCGTTGCGTAAGCGCGTCAGCATCTGCAGCGCTCGTGCCACACCGGCATCGTGACGCTTCATGTAGCCGATGCTGTAGACGAGGTTTTGCTGCCGCGCAGCTTCGACCAGCGACATGGCCTGGGCCGTCGTGTAGGCCATCGGCTTTTCCGAGAGCACGTGCCGGCCGCTGCTCAAGGCGTCCAGCACGATCGGTCCGGTGGCACGACGCTTCGTCACGACGACGACGGCGGATACCGCGCTGTCTGCGAGCAGCTCGCGATGCGTGCCGTAAACCCGGGGGATGCCGAACTTCTGCGCTGCGGCGGCAGCGAGGTCCGGCCGGAGATCGGCGATCGCGACGACACGGCAGGCTGGATTGGCTGCGAAATTGGCGAGGTGGCACATCTGGCCGACCATGCCCGTTCCGATGATGCCAATGCCTGGCCTCACTGGCTACGATCCCTTGAAGCGTTTCCGGACGACGAGGAAATGCGCCGGCTGTCCCCAGGTGTTGATGAAGGCTGGATCCGATTGGGTGAGGGCGGTGACCGCGGATGCGTCCCGCTGCCCGATCGCGCCGAAGATGCGATGGAAACTGTCGAGCGTCGCAATCATGGCTTCGATGTCGGCAGGATCGTCGGCGAGAATGTCGCTCGTCCGGATCGTCTCGCGCAGGGATGCGAGGCCCGCGACCACGCGCGGCAGGCTCTCGCCGAATGGATCGTCGATCATCGCATCGACGTCGAGGACCAGCGCCTCGATCGATGCCGAGATCGCCTGCACAGCATCGGCCTTGCCGACCAGATAGAGCTTTCGCCCGCCGAGGAAGCTCAGGCGGCTGCGGTCGAGATGCCGTGCGGCGCGACGCAGCTTCTCGTCACCGGGCAGGACCTTCTTGTGCCAGTAGATGTCCAAGCTGTCGCGATAGGCGGGCCATGCCGAATGGACGTCGAATCCCTGTTCATGCGCCGCGGTGCACAAGGCGGCCGCATCGAGGAAGTAGCGATGCCGGACGAACGGATTTTCGAGCACGTCCATCAGCCAGGATTCGAAGCTGCGCGTGTGCGGGATGCTGTTCCACTTCGCCTCGAACAGCGTCTTCGCCGTTTCGAGCGCAGCGCGACCAGTCATTGCCTTGCCGGCCGCATGGATCGCCTTGAGCGCAAGCTCGAAGAAGCCGCCATAGCGCTCGTAATAGGACACGACGGCGTAACCGTCCGGATTGAGCAGGCGGTGGAAGATGCCGAGCCACTTTTCGCTCGGCTGCACGGTGTAGATGAAGCCTTCAGCATCGATGATGTCGAAACCGCGGTCGCTGCCGAAGCCCTCGACATCGGCCAGTGCGAGCTGGCGGAGACGTTCGGTCAAGCCGAAATGCGCGAAATAGGCCTCGATCTTCGGATGTGCATGCCGGTTCGGTTCGGCGAGCGTCATGTTCGCGCCCCAGCCGGCAAACACCAGAGCGTTCTCGCCGGAATCGGGACCGAATTCGAGCACCTCGGCATCGCGGAACAGCCGCGGCGGCAGCACCAGCTTGTCCGAAAACAGTTCGCGACGCTGGCTGGCGTAGGCCTCTAGCTCGGTGGCCGACTTGAAATTCCCGAACGTCGGCAGAACATCCTGACGTTCGTAATAATTGAAGAGCTTGTCTTCAGCCATGCCGCGACCCTGCGGCCGCTTCGAGACGATCGAGCTCACTCCAGATGTCGGAGGGCGCGAAGATCGAAACGATCTGCAGCGGGCGCTTCACGCTCTCGCGCAGCCGGCTGCTGACCTTGGCTTCGTTTTCCTCGTTCACGGCGAGAAGACAGACCAGCGGCCCGGATTTGCCGGCGAGATCCTCGGGCGAACGGATCGGGATGCCGGTGCCGGGCAGGAACAACCCTTGGCGCTCCTTCTGATCGTCGACCGAGAGGTCGACGAGATCCGCCAGCTCGTGTGCGTTGGTGAAGGTACAGGCGCGGCAGCCGGCGCCGTAGATGGCGATCTCGGCACCGCTGGCGCGAGCTTTCGCGAGAATCGGGCGCAGACGTGCGCCATACTCTCTTGCGCGCTGACCGAATTTCTCGCCGACGCCGGATGGCGCAGGCGGCGGCGTGACCTTGCCCGCGGCGCGGCGGGCTGCGATGGCGAGGCTGCCGCCACTGAAATTGTATTTCTTCACGGACACCGCCTCGAAGCCGTGGCGCGCCAGCAGCGCGAGCAGGGTCGGTTCGGTGAAATAGCTGACGTGCTCCTCCCAGAGGACGGAAAGGTCTCCCGCCGTCGACCCGGGGGCGAAATCAGGCACGTCGATGAAGAGCAGTCCGTCGTCGCTGAGCGCGATCTTGACGCAGTCGAAGAAGTTCTCGAAATCGACGATGTGCTCCAGTACCTGGCGCGAGACGACGAGGTCGAACTTGCCGGCCTGAGCGACTGCGTCGTGGGCCATCTCCGGGCTGAGCATGTCGGCATAGACCTTGATGCCGCGCCCGCTGGCGATCTTGCCCGACACGGGATTGGGCTCGACGCCCACCAAAACCTTGGCACCGCGTTCGCGGAGCTTGTCCATGAACAGGCCGTCGTTGCATCCGATCTCGAACACGGACTGATGCTTGGAGAATTTCGCGATGGTGTCGAGCTCGTCCACCTGGTGCGGTTCGGGCTTCCAGCTGCTGAAATTGTAGTTGAACTGGCGGTACAGAATGTCGGGATCGATCGGCTTGACGATCTGAGGCAGGCCGCAATCGCCGCAGGCCAGCACCT
The DNA here is from genome assembly GCF_023006515.1 of Bradyrhizobium sp. PRIMUS42. Classification (NCBI taxonomy): domain Bacteria; kingdom Pseudomonadati; phylum Pseudomonadota; class Alphaproteobacteria; order Hyphomicrobiales; family Nitrobacteraceae; genus Bradyrhizobium; species Bradyrhizobium sp. PRIMUS42. The sequence goes on along the minus strand of NZ_JALBGZ010000014.1, from coordinate 26,273 downwards.
CGAACGGATACCGTTCCTCCTGCTCGTTTCGGCTGTGCCGAAGCCGATGGGCAATCGGCATCAGTCCGAGGTCAATGACCGGACGCAGGTTGGTCGAATGGCAAAGGCGGCAATGGTCGGTCACGGCTTTAACTCTTTGCAGGAATAGCAAGGGAACGTCGGCACCCCGAGACGATACGCGGCGCAGTTGAAGCCTATATAGCCCCGCAGGCCGTGCCACAATTCTTAAGTTGCGCCGGGCGGGCTATTCACAACCCGGAGGTCCCCTGAAGCTGATACCCCGCGGCCTTCGTTGCGGGCTTGCCTCGCCGACATGCACGGAACCGGCGCGAAGTAGACCTAGTGGCAGGTCGTGAGCTGATCGAGAGCCGTGACGTCCGCTCGCTGGCCGGTGGGAGACAGACGGTGCTTCACCACCTCGAACGGCTCGATGCCGTAGGCCTGGCGGTAGATCGCCTTCGATCTCGCCCGGAGTGCGGAAACGCCGGCCTCGGCTTCGGGGCTCAGTGTCTGACCGCCATCCTTCCACGTCAACAGCCAGTAGTTCGGGGTCTCGCTATGTAGGGCGAATCTCTTCTCCAGTTCGGCGCTCTGAAAGAGATCGGAAAAGCCGTTGAGCCAGAAATCGCAATTCTGCTTCTGAACATAGAACAGCTTGACGTCGAGCGATCGAAGGGCGGCCTCTGCTGTATCGGCGGTCCCTAGTGCGATCTTCCTGAAGTCGCGCGCGACGTCGCTTTCATAGGTGTGGATGACCTTGCCGCGCGTGAGCAGCGGCGAGAAATAGCAGGGCACCATCGCGCGGTAGCCGTTGAGAGCAAGAATGCGATTTGCGCCGGTTGATTGCTGCAGTTCGTCACAGCGGCGCCAATTCTGGCTGACGCGCGGCATCTGCTCGAGCGGACGCCCCTGCACAAAAGCAATGGCCTGGTCATCCCTGAAGGTCTGCCAGGGATAGGTGGTGGTCATCCAGGCGCTGACGGCCAGAAGCGCGACGAGCACGGCAGAGGGAGTCAGGCGTCCCGAGAACCAGGCAAGCCCGAACCGCCGTAACAGAACCAAGCCCCAGCAAGCGATCCCGGCCGTCGCGAGCGGGAACAGCGCGTTAACGTGAATGGACAGTCTGATCAGGCTGGGAATGTTCAGCGTCATATCCAGCAGCCGGATGCTGGCGACGTAGGCGACAACGATGAAGAGACCTGCAGGATTGGGCAGCGGCGGCAACTTCGAGCCATCCGGTCGATCGCGACGGAGCTTTGACTCGACGAACGCGACGGCAGAGATTGCCAGCATGATGAGGAAAGCGACCGCGAGAACCGACCTGGCCTGTCTGAGGAAGGCGACAAGTCCCGCTTTGCTCAGGAAGTCGCTGACCTCCAGCGACTGTGCCAGCACAAAAAAATCCAGAATGTCGAGGCTGCCGAACTGCGAAAATCGTTCGACCGACACGACACGCCGAAAAAGCGAATATGGATTTGTCGCTGGAATTCCGAGATAGAAGTAATTGGCGGAAAACGCGAGGATGCATCCCGCAAGTGCTCCCAAACCCAGCAGGATGCTGGTGACGAGGCCGGGACGGTCTCGCTGAATTGTCTTGGTGAACATGCCCAGCGATGAGATCACGAAGACGATCGATGCGTACAGCGGATAGGAAGCGGCGACGGCAAGGCCGCAAATGCCGGCGGCCAACCTGTCGCGGCTTTGGGACGAGCGAATGACGACGAGGAGAAAATAGACGAAGAACGCCGCGGTCTGGAGGTGATATTTGCCGAACTCCATGATGTGGAGGCCAGCCTTGACGCTCGGCATCGTACGCGGCCACGCAAGCCCGAGGACGGCCAAGCCGACCGCGATCGGTATCATTGCGTCCTCCCACGGGCGTCCGAGAGCCCGCAACGGCACAACAATGCGGGCGAGCTCGAAGATGACCGCACCGATGCCGACGAAGTAGAGAAATGAAATGATCTGGGCGACGTGAGGAGGCAGAAACGTCGCCAGCAGCAAGTGCAGTCCGTTTCCGTGGCCGATCTCGAAGTCGGAGAAGATGGGATTGTCGGCCGCAAGCCAGATGCTGTGATTTCTCGCAACTTCGGCAAGATACGGCGCGTAGAGCTGCGGAACGTCGGTCGAAATGACGTCGGGCATGACGGCACGATCAAGAAACACCGTCGCCAGAAGCCAAAGGCCCAGTATCGAAATCGCGATCAGCGGAAAGGTCACGATGAATTTGCGCGTTGCCTTGAAGGTGAGAGTGTCCCACAAGAGAACCGCGATCGCAGATCCGAGAACGATTTGCGGATACAGAAGGGAAAGCGCGCCAAGTCCAAATCCCGCCAGCATCAGCGTGGCCGCGCCAACGAAGAATTCGTCCACTCGCTGAGCAGGTTCGTGCTTGATGAGGGAAAACGTCAGGCGGCCGGTCGCCATGATGAACCAGCCGAGATACGGCGTCAGCAAGATCCAGGCGACGACGTAAAATCGCGTTGTCCAGCCACCGTCGAAAATCAGCGTTCGGTAGGTATCCGCCCGGTTCAGACACCAGAGGGAAACGGCGGCCGGCGCGAAGACGAGGACGCGCCACCACAGCGCCTCGAGAACGGTGCGCAAATTCGCTCGGAAAATGGTCATTGCTTTGTCTGGTCCGCTGTCGCGTCGACGAAAAAAGAGCAGATCGACTGCAAGGGGATCAGTCGATTGGTTGCAGGATGAAAGGCTCGAAGGATAGTCATTTGCCGTTGCTAAATGGGCTTGGCGTCGGCTCGCTCGGCGGTGGCCCGCGCCTCGGCGGCGCTGAAATTGGCGCGCTCAGGCGCGATCAGCCATACCAGCCCACCGAACAGCCCGACGATCAGGCCGCCAAGGCCGAGCAAAACCGATATGGCAAGCGCCTTGTCGGATGCGATCGCAGCGAGGCCAAGCGCGGCAACCATTGCGCCTTCTCGCACGCCCCATCCTCCGATCGAGATCGGAACCGCGGACGACAGAATGACAAGCGGAACAAGGACGAACGCATCGAGCGCGGAGAGTGGCGCGTCGAGGCCGATCGCAAGGACATAACAGGCCGCGACGGTGATCAGATGGATGATGACGGCGGCCGCCATCAGCGTTCCCCGTGCTTCGGCCGCCAGCGGAGCCCTGACCAGCATCGCGAATTGCACGATCCCAGCCGGCAGAGCGGCGATGATGCGAGGCGGCCAGCGAGCCAGCATGAGCAGGGCGATCAGGCCGAAACACGCAATGACGAGAACGATGACGATCGCGAACAGGAGCGACTTGTCGTTGATCCGTTGCAGCAGGAACGGCATTCCTGCCAATATGACGGTACCAAGCGCCAGCAGCGCCAGAAAGCGATCGGCCACGATGCTGCTGATGGTCGGCGACCATTGCACGCCATGCCGCCGCAGCATCCAGATCCGGACCGCGTCGCCGCCTGCGGGCAGCACCTGGTTGAAAAAGGTGCTGACCATGAGAATGCGCCAGCCGGACAGCCAATCCAGGGGCACGTGCATGGCGCGAAGGATCAGGATCCAGCGGTGGCAAAGCACGAAGGTCTGGGCAAACAGCAGCAGCACCGCGAGTGCCAGCATGTCCAGTTTGACAGCGAGAAGATCGGCTTGCAGGGACGACAAATCCTGGGCCCGCAACAATACTACGAGGATGCCGATCGAGACGGCGAACTTGGCCAGAGTAACCAGTGCTTTTGCAGGCGGCTTCATCGGCTGGTCTCGTCCTCGATCATTCGCGGCGGGATCGTCGGGCAGCGATAGCGGTCGGCGTCTATTTTCTCGCCAGATGCTCCGTGGCGAGCGCAGCAATCCTTGTGACGTAGTCCTGGACCTCGGCGGCGTCGCCGCCATCGGGGGCCCAGTCGGGAAATGCGGTGCGGGAGGGATCGAACGGGCCGGCGGTGGTTTCGTGGAAGACCAGCCACTCCGACGTGATCAGGATCGAGTGGAAGACCTGTTCGGGCATGCGGTAGTAGCAGCGCTTGCCTTGGCCATAGGGCGCCATCTCGAGCACCTCGCGAATGCGGCCGTCATCCTCGAAGATCACGACCTGCGCGGTGCCTTCGATGACGTGAAACGATTCAGGTTTGCCAAAATGCTTGTGGGGCCGCACATAGGCCTCGCGATGATGCACGATCAGCATTTCGTGCAGGCCGGACGAGGGATCGGGGTGCGTGCACAGCCGGCTGCGCAGACGCGGGTTGCCGGCGGCGATGCGTTTCAGCTCCGCGATCGTGGCGTCATCGGCCGTGACGATGGCATCGTCCGAATAATAGACTTCGGGATTTTGCGCGCGCAGCGATGTCGGCCGGCGCGGGCTCGTCGCCTCATTCGAAGAAGATGAACCCATGGTCGCCCCGATACCCGCATTTGTCGTAGATCCACGCCCAGGTTTCCGGGCCGTGGAAGCTCAGGCAGGTGAGCTGCCAGTAGAGGAGGTTCGCCTTCTCGCGCTCGTTGCGGAAGGATTCGACCATCAGATATTTCGACGCGCCGCGCCCGACGCGCTCGATCTCAGGCACGGCGCGGAAGACGTCCTCGAGCGGAAGGTTGTGCAGCACGCCGAGCGACACCACGAGATCGAAGCTGTGATCGGGGTAGGGGAGCTCAACGGCGCTGCCGACCTTCAATTGCGGCCGCACCTCCTCCTTGGCGTTGGCGATGCCGTAGTCGGAAATGTCGATGCCGGCGACCGTGAGGTCGGGGACGAGCTGGGTGAACTCGTAGAGCAAATAGCCCTTGCCGCAGCCGACGTCGAGCACGCTCATGCCGGGCTTGATGCCGTAGCGATCGATCAGGGTCTGGGCGAGCGGGCGCCAGCGTCCGTCATAGCGATAGCCGCCGTAGCCGTAGCGCCGATCGCCGTCCCAATAGTCGCGACCCCATTGCCGCGCCACAGTGGCGGATTCCGCCTTGTCGTGCTCGACCACGCGTTGAACGTAGTTCCGCCTGGTCGATGCGTGCATCGGTTGGAGCAGGTTGATTTCGCTCATGGGGCCCAACCGGTCCGCGGCATCGTCACAGGATGGTCGCGTATTTATTGACCAGCAGGATGTCCTCGACGACCTGGATGTCCTTCGGCGACGACAGCGTGATTTCCTCGACAGCCGCGTGCAGGTCGCAGCCCTCGCGCAGCACGCGGTCGTAGATCTCCCGTCGCCGTGCCTCGTCGGGCGGCAGCATGAAGATGCTGTAAAGGATCATGCCGTTCAGGCGGGGCAGCTCGTCCAGGATGTCCTCGAGCACCATGTAGCTGCCGGGCATGATGTGCTCGACGGCGCTGAGCAGAAATTGCAGGTTCTTGCGCCGCGCGTAGTCGCGGATCACGATGTTCTGGACGTGCTGCGGGGTGCGGCTGCCGTTCAGCGGCCGGGCGCCGATATAGCCGCGATGGCCGGCTCGCTCAGCCATGGAAGCCTCCCGGCAGCTTGTATTGCATGCCGACCCGCGTCGCCGGACGCAGCAGGATCGGCTCGAAGAACTCGCCGAAGCGCTTGTCCGCGTAGGGCGACATGATGCTCTTGAATCGGCAGTTCATGCTCCAGCGCGTGCCGGGCTCCTCGTTGACGCGATTGCCGTGCATCAGGGTCTGGTTGAACAGCATCACGTGACCGTAGGGAATCTCGATGAAAGTCGCGTGCGGCTTGATGGTCTTGTACAGCTCCTCGGCGCTGCGCAGGTTTGCCATCCGGTCCTGCATGTCGCCGTTCAGGGACGGCGGCAGCAGGTACATGGCCTTGGTGTGATGGACGTCCACCAGCGGAACCCACACCACGACCTCGAACGGCGAGTCGCCCGACCAGACGTCGGAATGGGTGGCGAGCAGCGAGGAATCATCGCCGGGCATCTGGATGCTGAGATTGACGCGGCGCTGCATGCACAGCTCGTTGCCGACGATGGTCTCGATCGTCGAGCGCGCCAGGCGGAAATAGGTCGGCCGGAACCAGGGCTCGGCGTTGAGGCCGTTGAAGACGTGCAGCCGCAGGCCGTTGAGATCGTCCACGCTCACGCGGGTGTGGATGCTGTCGAGCATCGCGTAGGGATCGTTGCTGTGCGGCAGCTTCAGATAGTCCGCCGCGAGCTCGGCGGCGCGGCGCTGGATCCGGTCGAGCCCGGCGCGGTCGTCGGCCGGCGTGGTGACGAAGCCGTCGTCGATGAAGCGCTGCGCCAGCGCCTGCTCATCGGCCTGAAGGAAGTCCGTATCCGTCATGCAAAATACTCCCGGGCGGTCGCGCAGATATAGCTGATATCGGCGGCCGAGAGGAACTGGTTGATCGGGAGCGTGAGGATTTGATCCGCCTGCCGCTCAGTCACGGGAAACGCACCGCGGCCATGGCCCAGATGCGCCGCCGACGGTTGCAGGTGGATCGGTACCGGATAGTGGATCGCGGTCTCGATACCCTTGTCGGCAAGATATTTCTGGAAGTCGTTGCGACGGTCGGTCTGCACCACAAAGGTATGGAAGGTGTTGAACTCGATGTTGCGGCAGGGCGGAATGAACAGAGGGAGTCCTGCGAGCTCGGCGCGGTATTGCGCGGCGCTGCGTCGCCGGCGTTCGATCACGGAGGGAAGGTGGCGCAGGCGGATCCGCAGCACTTCCGCCTGGAGCGTGTCGAGCCGAGACACGATGCCCCATTCCTGGACGTCGCTGCGATTGATCAGCCCGTGATTGCGCAGCCGGCGGATTCGTGCGGCGAGCTCGGCGTCGGCGGTGACGAGGAAGCCGGCATCGCCCGCGGCATTGAGATTCTTCAGGGGATGGGCGGAGAAACAGCCGAACGTTCCGATCGTGCCGCTCATCCGGCCGTCATAGGTCGAGCCGACCGCCTGGGCGCTGTCCTCGATCACCGCAAGCGCATGCTTGTCCGCGATCGCCATCAACGGGGTCATGTCGGCCATGCGCCCGGTCAGATGCACGGGCATGATCGCCCTGGTGCGCGGCGTGACGGCGGCCTCGACCGCGGCCGGATCGATGTTCTGGTCCGGCAGGACGTCCGCAAACACCGGCGTGGCGCCGACCGCGATGATCGCGGCGGTCGATGCCACGAACGAATTGGGCGGGGTGATCACCTCGTCGCCGGGACCGATGTTGAGCGCCCGCAAGGCGAGGATCAGCGCGTCGGTGCCGGAATTCAGGGTCACGACATGTGGCGAGCCGAGATAGGCGGACAATTCCTCCTCGAGCTTTCCGACCGCTGCGCCGCCGATGAAATCGCCGCGGGAAAATACGCCCTCGACCGCCTGCATGATCTCGGCGCGTTCTTCCTCGAATTGTGCGGGAAGATTGACGTAACCGATGCGCCGGCGGCCGGTGTCAGCGTCCATGGCAGAACTTCCTGACGGTCTCGATGACGCGGTCCTGCTGTGCGCGCGTCAGATGCTGGTCGACGGGGAAGCTGATGACTTCCTTCGCGTGGCGGTCGGTGACCGGGAAGGTGCCGGGGGCGTAACCGAGGTGCCTGAGGCCTTCCTGCTGATACAGCGGGATCGGATAGTGGATCTTGGCCTCGATGCCGTTGTCCAGGCAGTATTGGTAGAGCTCGTCGCGGCGCTCGGCGAACACCATGTAGAGATGGTAGACGTGCTTCACATTGGGCCGGCGCGGCGGGACGCGCAGGCCAGGCAGGCCGGCAAGGCCAGCGTCGTAATAGGCCGCATTCTCGATCCGGCGCCGCGTGATCTCGCTGGTCTGGCCGATCAGCCAGTTGCCGACCACGGCCTGCAGGGAGTCGAGCCGTGAATTGCAGCCGAGGATCGCGATCTCGTCGCGGTTCTTCATGCCGTGATTGCGGATCAGGCGAAGCTTCTCGTTCATGCCGTCGTCATTGGTGACGACGACGCCGGCATCGCCCCAGACGTTGAGGTTCTTGAGCGGATGCAGGGAGAAGCCGGCTGCGATGCCGTGGGTGCCGGAGCGCTTTCCGGCAAACTCGGACAGGATGCCCTGGCATGCGTCCTCGACGACGGGCAGGTTGTGGCGCTGGGCGATCGGCATCAGCTTGCCCATATCGGTGACCTCACCGGTCAACTGAACCGGCATGATCGCCTTGGTCTTCTCAGTGATGGCGGCCTCGACCTGGTCGACGTTCATGCAGAACGAATCGTCGCAGTCGACCAGCACAGGCGTCGCGCCGGTCTCCGCGATGGCGCCGACGGTGGCGATGAAAGTGTTGGCGGCGGTGATGACCTCATCGCCATGGCCGATGCCGAGCGCCTTGAGCGGCAGCTTGAGCGCATCGGTGCCGGATCCGACTCCGATGGCGTGACGCACGCCGATCAGCTCGGCAAAGCGCTTCTCGAATTCGGCAACCGGCTTGCCAAGGGTGAAGTCCCCGGTCGCCACCAGCCGGCCGATCTCGGCCAGGATGGGGGCGGGGTCGGAGAATTGCTCGAGCAGATAGGAATATCGAACGTCGTACATGTGACCCGTCAGGTGGAATGGAGTTGAGGAGAGGGGGTGTGCGAGGCGGCATGCGCGCGCTCGATCGAGGTCGCAATCGCGGCCGCGGAAAGTCCATGCTTCTTCAGCAGTGAGTCCTGCGAACCGTAATTGTGCATGAAGCGGTCCGGCAGCGACAGCCGAAGCATCGCCGGCAGGCCTGAAGCGAGCTTGTCGATCAACGCCTCCACAACGGCGCTGCCGAGGCCGCCGGAGGGCACGTGCTCCTCCAGCGTTGCCACGAGCTTGACGCCGCGAACCGACTGCAGCAGCGCTTCGGTGTCGAACGGCTTCACCGTATGCATGTGCAGGATGCCGGCGCGAATGCCTTGCGCGGCCAGCAGGTCGGCTGCGGCGATGGCGCGCTGAAGCATGATGCCGGTGGTCACCATGAGGACGTCGCCCGGCGGCCGCATCAGGATGGCCTTGCCGATCTCAAAACCGTGCTCGGCCTTCGAGACGATCGCATCGCCGCCCTTGCCCAGCCGGATGTAGATCGGTCCGGTCCAGTCGAGCGTCTTTTCCATCAGCCGCGCGGCCTCGTCGGCATCGCACGGGCAGACCACCGTCATGTTCGGCAGCGCCCGCATGATGGCGATGTCCTCGATCGCCTGGTGCGTGGGGCCGAGCGGTGCATAGACGAGGCCGCCGCCATTGGCGATCAGCCGCACCGGCAGATTGTGCAGGCAGAGATCGACGGCCACCTGCTCGTAGCAGCGGCGGGTGAGGAATGTCGCGATGGTATTGACGTAAGGCACGAAGCCTTCCATCGCCAGGCCGGCGGACATGCCGATGATGTGCGCTTCCGAAATGCCCTCGATCAGATGGCGCTTGGGAAACTCCTTGCTCATCGCACGCAGCGTGCCGGCGCCGGGATCGGAGCCGATGTAGAGCACTCGCTCGTCGCGCGCGGCGAGCTTGTGGACCATGTTCATGGCGGTGTTGCGCATGGGGAGCCGATCAAAAATCGCCGACGGCGACGCGGATGGCGTCGAGCTCGCTGTCGGTCAGCTTGTTCTTGTGATGCCAATCGGCGTTGGATTCTGCAGCCGGCAGACCCTTGCCCTTGACGGTATGGCAGATGATGGCAGTCGGTTTCCCGGCAACGGCCGGGACCTGCTTCAGCACGGTGCGCAGGGTGCCGACGTCGTGGCCGTTGAGCTCCTGCACGGCAAAGCCGAAGCTGCGCCATTTGTCCGCGAGCGGCTCCAGCGGCAGGACGTAGTCGGTCGGCCCGTAGCTCTGGAGCTTGTTGTAGTCGATCATCGCGACCAGATTATCGAGCCCGTGCTTGGCCGCGCCCATGGCGGCCTCCCACACCGATCCCTCGTTGATCTCGCCGTCGCCGAGCAGGACGAAGGTCCGGTAGCTGCGCTCGCGCATGCGGGCGGCGAGCGCAAGACCGACGCCGATCGACAGACCATGCCCGAGCGCGCCGGTCGACGCCTCGACCCCCGGCACCATGCCGTATTCGGGATGTCCGCCCAAAATGCTGTCCGGACCGCAGAAGCCGTCCAGCTCCGACAGCGGGAAGAAGCCGCGATCGGCGAGTAGCGCGTAGAGCGCCAGACAACCGTGTCCCTTGCTGAGGATCGCGCGGTCGCGATCGGGATCGCGCGGATTTTTCGGATCGATCCGCAGCACATCGTCGTAGAGCACGCGCACCATCTCGATCAGCGACAGGGCGGGTCCGACATGTCCGCGTCCCGCAGAACGGACAGAACCGAGGACCAGGCGGCGCAAATAAAGACTGCGCTCGTCCAGCGTGCAGGTGAGGGCGGCTTCAGCGTGGGGTGAGATCTGGATCACGTTGGCAAATCGTTTGATGGAGCCGGCGGGCTTTGTCGAGCTGGCCGGCAAGGCGGACCGTCAGATCGCCACCTTGCGCAGCCAGGGCGCGCCGGGAGCGGCTTTCCGGCAAATAAGCATTCAGGACAATCAGGCACCAAATCGCCCCGAACACAGGATACAGTACGTCTCGGCGGATCGCAAACGCGTCATCCCCAGCCTCGAAGGCGCGCGAGAGCCGTTCGATCAACCGGTTCGCGCTGGCCTCCGGCAGATCGCTGCCGGGATGAATCGCGGTGTCGGACACGAGCTTGACCGGATCGTCCCAGCCGAAATATTCAAAGTCGATGAAGCGCAGCCTGCCATCTTCGGTGCGCAGCGCGTTGTGCAATCCGAAATCCGACGGGCTCAATGCGCGATGGGCCGGTGCCAGGTCCGCTGCGGGATCCCGGCCCAGTTCCGCGTAGCGGCGACGGAGCCGCTGAATGGCGGCGGCAGTGCTGGGAACCAGGTTGCCATCGATGAACGCGCGCAGGTCCGGATGATCAACCGAGGCCCGTCTTAGTCCGTCCAGACGCTGCTCGTATTGGGCGACGGCTTCCTCGGGCGAAAAGATGCTGGCTGAGGCGTTCCGCAAAGTCTGCGCACCCTCGGCCTCGCGCAGCTTCTGCAATTCGATCAGGAAGTCGGCCAGCTGGTCGGCATCGCCGTCCTGGGGGCGCAGCACCGCCGCTTCGCCGTCGAACCATTGATACAACGCGCAGAACGTATCCGCGTCCTTCGCGACCGGGCGCGGTGTCGAGATGATGCCGTGGCGCGACAGAAACGACAGCGCGTCATATTCCTGTCCCAGGCGATCGCGCCCGTCGGACGGATATTGCTTGAGGGCGAGGGGCGGACCCTCCGCCATCTCCAGCCGAAACACCCTGTTGTTGCCGCCGGACCGCGCCGGTTGAGCGCCCGCGACCCTTGCCCCGGAGAGGCGGCTGCCGATCGAGATCGCATCCTGCGCGCTCAGGTCCGGCTCGCTCATTGCGCGAACACTCCGCGGCTTATATCCGCCCAGGTCGCGATCGGCTCGCAATGCTCGGGATGGGGAGGCCGCGACTGCGTGAACAGGATCGATCGCGTCGCCTTCGGAAAATGCGGCTGCTCGAAGACATCGACGAGATCGTCAATGAAGATATCGAGCTCAAGGCTCGCGAGCCGCTCCACCTTGGCCGCCAGCGTGTCCTCGAAATAGACATTGCCCGACGCCAACGCCGCATCGGCGACGTCGATGAGGCCCGCGCCCTTCAGCCAGCCGCGCGCGGCCTCGCGCAGATCGACGTGCTCCGGGTCCTGGTGACCAAACTGGGTCTTGTGGCTGACGATGTAGACGCTCGCGCCGGCCTTGCGGCAGCTTGCGAGAAACTCGCGGACACCGGGATAGATCTCGGCGCCGCCGATGCCCTTGCCGTAGACAAAGCCCTGCAGCCCCTGCCAGGCAAGCTCACCGCCGGCGCGGGACCGCAACAGATCCCGCAACTCGGTCTTCAGCCCGACCCAGCCCTCCGGCACCAGCCCACGCTGGCGCGCGGCGGCGGCAAAGACCTTGTCGTAGCAGATGATCGTGTTGTCGAAATCGATGCCGATCCGCACGCCGCTCACTTCAGGCTGATGTTCTGCATCATCTTGATGTTGAAGTACCGGGGATCGTTCAGCGAGTTCGGCAGGCGGCCGGCCTTGAAGGCGTCCACGAGTCCGGACACGGCCTGCTCGATCGTGTGCGTCGGCGCAAATCCGAGCTCGCGGCGGATCTTCTCCGAGGAGACGTGGTAGGAGCGCAGATCGTCGGTCGGCTCGACGGCCACGTCGACGTTGTTTCCGACCACCGATTTGACGATGTCGGCGATCTTCATCAGCGAGTGGTTTTCGTAGCCGATATTGTAGGTCTTGCCGTCGATCTTCGCGTCATCCTGCTGAAGCAGGAACAGATAGGCCGCCGACATGTCCTCGATGTGCAGATTGGGCCGCTTCTGCGTTCCGCCGAACACGCGGATGCGGCCGGTGTTGACCGCGAGGTTGGTCAGGATGTTGACGACGACGTCGAGCCGCTGCCGCGGCGCGTAGCCGCAGACGGTGGCCGGACGAACCGTGCAGGTGACGAAGCCGGACGCGGCCTCTTCGGCGAGGTCGGTCTCGCACATCGCCTTGAACTTGGAGTAGTCCGTGAGCGGCTCGCAGGACAGTTCCTCGGTCACCTCGGCCTCGTCCTTGATGCCGTAGACGCTCGACGAGGAGGCATAGATGAAGCGCTTGATGCCGGCCTTCTTCGCGGCGCGCACCATCGGACGGAAGCAGTCGTAATTGATGGACTTGCCGAGCCCCGGATCCAGCTCGAACGAGGGGTCGTTGGAGATGCAGGCGAGGTGGATCACCGCGTTGTTGCCGCGCAGGGCCTCGTTGATCGCGGCCTCATCGCGGATGTCGCCCTTGATCAGGCGCAGGTTCGGATTGTCGCGAACGGCGTTGAAGACGTCGTCACCGTACATGAAGAGGTCGAGCACAGTGACCTTGTGGCCGGCCGCCAGCAACCGGGGAACCAGTACGCTGCCGACATAGCCGGCACCACCGGTGACCATCACGTTCCATTTCTGATCAATCACTGTCGTTCTCCAAATTTCTCGTTAGCGTCACTTCAACAAGGCGGTGACGAATTTGACCAGCGGCGCCTTTTCGACCGAGCTGCGGTGACCGACGATGCCGACCTTGATCGCGCCTGCCGCGTTACCGATGAAGGCGACGTCCTCGATATTGCCGCCGGCCGCCACCAGCGGCGCCGTAATCGTCAGGAAGGCATCGCCGGCGCCGACCGTGTCCACCACGGTCTTGGTGAAAGCAGGCACGCGCGCGACGCCGGTCTTCGACGAGAAGGGGTAGCAGCCGAAGGAGCCGTGCGTGATGATCATGTTGTCGCAATCGATCTTGCCGTGCAGGCCGTCCTCGATCACCGACGCGATGTCGTTGAATTTGTCGGTCGCGGCCAGGCGCGCTTCCGGCGCGTCGATGCAGACGTAGTCGGCCCGCGGATACTTCGTGATCAGATTGTAGCCGTGGTTGCCGCTGTTGCTCTGGGCGTTGACCGCCAGGAATTTGGAATTCGCGATCAACGTGTCGATCGTGCTGGATGCGATCATGCCGTGACCGAAATCGGTGACGATGACCACGTCCGCGCCGCGCACGCGTTCCGCGGTGACCCTGTCGATCTCCTTGCGCGCGGTCTCGTCCAGTGGCGTGTCGTCCATGGTGTAGACTTCGAACAGCTTGTGCAGATAGCCCAGCTCGACGTACCGCAATTTGCGCGTCGTCGGGCGGCCCTGAATGCGGATCGGCGTGAGCGTGACATTCGGGCGGACATGCGCGCGAATGAATTCTTCGGGGTAGTCGTTGCCACCCAGCGTCGTGACGATCTCCACCGACTTGCAGAAGCTCGCCACGTGATTGGCCGCGGCAATGACGCCGCCGGCAAATTGCTCGCCATTCTTGAACAGCGTAGCGACGATGTTCTCCTTTGAAGCCTTCCCGAGCGCCGTGACGTACTGGTATTCGTCGATGATGGTATCGCCGACCAGCACGACGTGCATGTCCTGGATCTTGTCGATCAGCTTCAGCAGGCGTTCGGCGCCGCCGCCTTCGCGCACCTTCTGGAGGTAGTCGCGCAGGGGCGGATCGTAGATGTCGAAGTAGCGGTTCAGCAGCGACGACGAGCTGAAGGTCACGTCGCGCGTGAAGACGACTCGCCCGCCGTGACGTTCGACGGCCTCGCGCTCGGTGGCGATCTTGCCGGTGACGTCATCCTCGGGGTTTTCGTAATCCGAGCCCTTCACGTAGATGTCGGGGCGCACGGTATCGAGGACCGGCTCGGCGCTGGACGTCCGGTTGATGCCGACCCAGTCGACCGTGCCGAGCGCGGCCAGCATCTCGGCGCGCATGTTCTCCGGAAAGATCGGCCGCCCCGGGCCCTTGTTGACGAAATGGTCGGCGGTGATTGTCACGATGACCACGTCGGCCTCGTTGCGCGCCGCCAGGATGTGCCGGACGTGGCCGAGATGCACCAGATCGAACACGCCGTGGCACAACGCGACGGTCTGGCCCTTTGCCTGCGCGGCGCGTGCAACCGCGCCGAGGTCCTCGATCGTCTTGATCTTCTCGTGCGGTGCCGGATGGCCGTTCGGCTTGTCTGTCGGAGCATTACCCATGTGAATTACCCAAAGCGCCGGCAGGTCTCAGATGGCCGGCCCGAAATTGATCGACTCGCAGCAACGATATCCCGCGAACCTGTTCAAGAGCTTGCCTTCTGCGGCGAGCCATTGTCGTCACCGAGATATTTGAACCAGTCCTTGGTGGCGTCGGCAATCTTGTCGACCGTCCAGAGGGGCGCGTCCTTGTACTGATCCATCGATTTCAGCATCGTCGCAACGCCGTCCTCGAATTTCACCTTCGGCGTCCAGTTCAGGACCCGTTTGATCTTGGTGATGTCGGCGTAGGTGCAGTCGGGTTCGCCCGGACGCTTGGGGATGTGCACCTTGTCGCCGCCGAGAAGCTCGACCAGCCGGTTGACGCTGTAGGTGTTGTCCGAGCCAACGTTGAATATCTCGTGCGAAATATCGGAGCGCGCGGCGGTCACGAAGGCGTCGGCGACGTCGCTGACGAAGGTGAAGTCGCGCGTCTGCTCGCCGTCGCCGACCACCGTGAAGGGCTTGCCGGCAAGCTTCTGCGCCATGAACACGCCGAATACGGCACCGTAGGTGCCCGTGGTGCGATGGCGCGGCCCATACACGTTGAACAGGCGGAGCGCGACCGCGGGCAGCTTATAGACCTGGCACCAGTGCATGACGCACTGCTCGCCGAGATTCTTGGTAAGGGCGTAGGGATACATCGGCCGGATCTCGGCGCTCTCGGGCGTCGGATAGACGTCGGGAATGCCGTAGCAGGATGACGATGCGGCGTAGACGAAGCGCTTGGCGCCCGCATGCCGTGCCGCCTCGAGAACGTTGACCGTGCCGTCGACATTGGCGCGATGATACGGGATCGGGGACTCGATCGAGGGAACGATGTCGGCCAGCGCCGCGAGGTGGAAGACCCAGTCGATCCCCTGGAAATACGGCTTGATCGATTCCAGGTCGGTGACATCCGCCCGCACGACCTTCAACTGGCTCGAATTGGCCCGCGAAGCCAGATTTTCGGGGCGGCCGATCACAAAATTATCGAGCGCGATGACCTCATGGCCATCATCGAGGAGGCGATCGACGAGGTGACTTCCGATGAAACCTGCGCCACCGGTGACAATGCATTTCATGGGGAACATCCGTGACGCGAATGCCCAGCGAAACAGGCCCGCCAATGTTAAGGGAAACTCGAAAGCCGACTATCAGCCGCTCGCCAACTTTGCAAGCATTATACCTTTGCAATCCCTAGTAATAGCCGGTATCAGGGCGTCATGTTGCAGCCGAGCCGCCAGCCCATGCCTGTCGAGTCCGTCGATCCCGATCACAAGGCTTTCCTCGACGATTATGTGGGGCGCCTCCATCGCGCGACGGCGATTGACGATGGCGTTTTTGCCGGGATCTCCGCCACCCGCACCATCTGGTTGCGCACGCGCGAGCAGGGCGGCCGCGTCATCTTCATCGGTAATGGCGGCTCGGCCGGCATCGCCTCGCATCTGGCGATTGATCTTGCGAAGAACGCATCGGTGCCTGCGCTCTGCTTCAGCGACGCGAGCATGATGTCGTGCCTTGCCAACGACTACGGGTTCGAGGATTGGATCGCGCACGCCGTGCGGTTGAACGCACGTGCCGGCGACTGCCTCGTCGCGATCAGCTCGTCGGGACGCTCGAAGAACATCCTCAATGCGGTTGCGCAGGCGCGGACGATGAAGCTCGACGTGATCGGGCTGTCGGGCATGAATGTGGACAATCCGCTGCGCAATCTCGGCGACGTCAATTTCTGGGTCGACAGCCGCAGCTACAACATTGTCGAGACCACGCACCAGTTCTGGATGATGGCCGCGATCGACCTCGTCATCGGTCGCGCGGAATATCCGGCATCCTGAGGCGGGCATCCGATGCAGTCGCGGTTCAAACAGGCGGCCCTGTTTTCGGTAAAGCTGCTGCTGTCGATCGCCGTGCTGGTCTACATCGCGCGCGGTCTCGACCTGCAACGGTTGCGCAGCCATCTCGTCTCGGTCGATCCTTTCCTGTTCGTCCTCGCACTGGCGCTGATCTTCTTCCAGACCTTCGTGCTCAACGGCCGGTGGGAGCTGATCATGCGCGCGCTCGGCGTGTCGCTGGACTGGCTCGCGGGCTGGCGGATCCTCATGATCAGCCTCTGGTTCAATCAGGTGTTGCCGTCGTCGGTCGGCGGGGACGCGGTGCGGATGTGGCTGCTGCGCCAGCGTGGCGTGCAGTGGCCGGAGGCGGTCAAGGGCGTTGCGGCCGACCGTTTCACGGCATTGATCGGGCTGATCGTGCTGATGGTGGCCGGATTGCCGTTGCTGCTATCGCGCGTGTCCAATCAGGCCGCGATCCTGGCCATCGGCGGGCTGACGCTGGCAGGCGTCGCCGGCACCGTGGTGCTGTTGACGCTCGACCGTCTGCCCAGGCGCCTCATTGCGCATCCGGCGATCGCAAGCTTCGTCCGGTTCGGAACGCTTGTCAGGTTTCTTCTCCTGCAGTCCGAGCGCCGCGCTCTGCTGTTCGGATCGGCGCTCCTCATCCATCTCGTGACCGCGGCGGCCTGCTACGCCTTGGCGCGCGGTGTCGGAGCGCAGCTCTCGGTGCTGGACGCCGTCGTCCTGATTCCGCCGGTGGTGCTGTTGACGGCCGTCCCGATCTCGATCAGCGGCTGGGGCGTTCGTGAGGGAGCGATGGTCGCCTGCCTCGGTCTGGCGGGCGTGCCTTCCGAGGAAGCGCTGTCGGTGTCGCTCCTGCTGGGCGCCATCAGCGTGATCATCGGGCTCGTCGGCGGCGCGATCTGGCTGGCAAGCCCGGAGCGCGGCTCGTATTCCGCGGACAAGGCTGCCAAGGCGGCGGAGGAAGGCCCCAGCTACGACGGGCTGGGCAAGGAAGTCTCGAGCCACCCATGACCCTTTTCAGCTCGTTGCTGCAGGTCTGGTTTTCACAGGGTGGGATTGCCTCACCCGCCCGCGCATCTCATTTTTCGGTTCCACGATGAAAAATCTGTTCTACGTCCGCCATACCTGCCGCCTCTGTCATTCGGACAAGCAAGAGCTGGTCGTCCCGATGGCAGGCATGCCCATCGGCACGCCGAACTTCCAGGTCCCGGACGCCAGCGTCGACGATCCCGTGTTCCGGGCCGCGGTGCCGATGGCGCTGCATCTGTGCCGGGATTGCGGTCATCTGCAGATCCTCCATGTCGGCAATCCGGAGATCCAGTACCGCAACTACGTCTACACCACCTCGCTCTCGCTCGGCCTGCGCGAGCATTTTGCTGGCTATGCCAACGACGTCGTCAGCCGCTTTGGTATTACGCCGGGCTCGCTGGTCGTCGAGCTCGGCAGCAACGACGGATCGTTGCTCGGGTTCTTCAAAGAGCGCGGTATGCGGGTGCTGGGCGTCGATCCCGCCGTCGACATCGCGCGGCGCGCGACGGAGGCGGGGATCGAGACCATCGGCGATTTCTTCACCGATGCCATCGGTCACCGCATCCTGCAGAGCCACGGTGCGGCGAGCGTCGTGATCGCCAACAACATGATCGCCAATGTCGACAATCTCGACCCACTGGTGATCGGGGTTCGCGACGTGCTGGCGCCGGACGGGTTGTTCGTCTTCGAAACGCAATACGGCGTCGACGTCACCGAGAAGAACCTGCTCGACACCGTCTATCACGAGCATCTGTCGTATTTTAACATCAAGCCGCTGATCCGTTTCTTTGCCCGGCTCGGCATGGAGCTGATCGACGTCCAGCACATCTGGACCAAGGGTGGCTCGATCCGCGTGACCGTGCAGCGTGCCGGCGGCGCCAAGAAACCGTCGGCCGAGGTCGCGCGCTTCGTTGCCGAGGAGGAACGGCTCGGCGTCGATCAGCCGGCCTATTATGCACCCTACGTGAAGCGGATCGCCGCCATCCGCGACGAGTTGGTCGCGATGGCTGATGCCGCCCATGCGCGCGGGCAGCTCGTTGCCGGCTACGGCGTCTCGGTCGGCACCACGACCCTGCTGCCGCAGTTCGGCCTGGAGAACAAGATCGACTTCCTGGTGGACGACGACCCCAAGAAGGGGAACGTGATGGCCGGCCCGGGTTATGACATCCCGATCCTGCCGCCCGCCGCCCTTTACGAGCGCAAGCCGGCATTCGTCGTCGTTTTCGCCTGGCGCTATGTCGACCCGATCCGGGCCAAGCACGCCCGCTATTTCGCCGAAGGCGGAAAGTTCGTGGTGCCGCTGCCGGGCACTTCGATGGTCGACCGGGCGGACTGACCGCGCGAGGCGCCGAAGAGGCGAGCGCTCCATTGGAGCGTTCTGAAGGAACCGGCCGGAAGCTGCGGTCAGGCCTTGCGAGGGTGGGCAGATAAGTTCTTGATTCGCCTGGGCTCTGCTCTGACGCCCGGGAAGGGCGGCTCGTCGAGGCGAGTCCCCTATATCTTGACCTTTGGTCCTATCCGCAGTAGATACCCCGCACTCGCAGCCGGCCCGTTAGACGCGGATCTCCGGCGCGGCTTTGAAATCCCCGAACAATCGAGCCCGGTTTCCGGCTCATCCTTCGAGACAGAGGGCTGGGCCAACGGCGGCTGTTCGGATCCCTGAAATTCATTCGCGTCTGTCGACGGACGTTGGACATCAAAACGATGGCAGTCAGCCCGTTCAAGTTCTTGCAGGAAGTACGCTCGGAGACGGCCAAGGTCACCTGGCCAACCCGCCGCGAGACCACGATCACCACCATCATGGTGTTCGTCATGGTCGCCGTGGCCTCGATCTTCTTCTTCGCCGCCGACCAGATCATCCGGGTCCTCATCACCTTCCTTCTGGGCATTCACTGATGGCAACAGCAACCGCTCAACTGTCTGACAAGCGCTGGTACATCGTCCACGCCTATTCGAACTTCGAGAAGAAGGTCGCCGAATCGATCCGCGAGCAGGCCAAGCAGCGCGGGCTCGAGGAGCTGTTCGAGCTGGTGCTGGTTCCGACCGAGAAGGTCACGGAAGTGCGCCGCGGCCGCAAGATCGACGCCGAACGCAAGTTCTTCCCGGGCTACGTGCTGGTGAAGATGAAGCTGACCGACGAGGCGTTTCATCTGATCAAGAACACGCCGAAGGTCACCGGCTTCCTCGGCGCCGAAAACAAGCCGATGCCGATCTCGGAGGCCGAAGCCATGCGTATCCTGCACCAGGTGCAGGAGGGCGTGGAACGGCCGAAGGCGTCGGTGTCGTTCGAGATTGGCGAGAACGTGCGCGTGGCCGATGGCCCGTTCGCCTCGTTCTCGGGTGTCGTCGAGGAAATCGACGAGGCGCGCTCGCGCGTGAAGGTCGCGGTGTCGATCTTCGGCCGGGCCACGCCGGTCGAACTGGAATTCGGTCAGGTCGAGAAGGTCTGACCGTTTGTCTCCCTCTCCCCGCAAGAGCGGGGCGAGGGAGAAGAGAGGCCGTGGGAGGACGAGGGCGGTTGCCAGCCGCCTGTTGATCCCGACCACGAACCTGAAACCGCCGGCGACATGCCGGCACAACAGGAGTGATACATGGCAAAGAAAGTGACCGGATACCTGAAGCTTCAGGTCCCGGCCGGTGCGGCGAATCCTTCGCCCCCGATCGGTCCCGCGCTCGGTCAGCGCGGTCTCAACATCATGGAGTTCTGCAAGGCGTTCAACGCGCAGACCCAGAAGGAAGAGAAGAACACCCCGATTCCCGTCGTGATCACGATCTACGCCGATCGTTCGTTCACGTTCGAGATGAAGACGCCTCCGATGTCGTTCTTCCTCAAGCAGGCCGCCAAGATCCAGTCCGGCTCGAAGGCGCCGGGCCGCGACAAGGCCGGCAAGGTGACCAAGGCGCAGGTGCGCGAGATCGCCGAGAAGAAGATGAAGGATCTGAATTGCGACTCGATCGAATCGGCCATGAAGATGGTCGAGGGCTCTGCCCGTTCGATGGGTCTGGAAGTGGCGGGGTAAGCGGTCATGGCAATCGGAAAGCGTTTGAACAAAGCCCGCGAAGGTGTTGACCGCGAAAAGCTTTATCCGCTCGCGGACGCCATCAAGATGGTCAAGGAACGCGCGAAGGCGAAGTTCGACGAGACCATCGAGGTCGCGATCAATCTCGGCGTCGATCCGCGTCACGCCGACCAGATGGTCCGTGGTGTCGTGACCCTGCCGAACGGCACCGGCCGTACGCTCCGCGTCGGCGTGTTCGCCCGTGGCGCCAAGGCTGATGAGGCCAAGGCTGCGGGTGCCGACGTCGTCGGCGCCGAAGACCTGGTCGAGAAGGTGCAGAACGGCTCGATCGATTTCGACCGCTGCATCGCCACCCCCGACATGATGCCGCTGGTCGGCCGTCTCGGTAAGGTGCTCGGCCCGCGCGGCCTGATGCCGAACCCGAAGATCGGCACCGTCACCATGGACGTCACCGGTGCGGTGAAGGGTGCCAAGGGCGGCTCGGTCGAGTTCCGTGTCGAGAAGGCCGGCATTCTGCAGGCCGGTGTCGGCAAGGCCTCGTTCTCCGAGGAGAAGCTGGTCGAGAACATCAAGGCTCTGGCCGATGCTGTCTCCAAGGCCAAGCCCGCCGGTTCCAAGGGCACCTACATCCAGCGCGTTGCGGTGTCCTCGACGATGGGCCCGGGCGTGAAGGTCGAGCCGGGCACCATCCTCGGCTAAGTCTGGAAATTGCATGACGCGAGGGGCGGAATTGGGCAACCGATTCCGCCCCTCGTCGTTTGTGAGGGCTTTCACCGGAAACAAGAACAATGGCTGACAAGGTCCTGATCTATTCGCGCTTTCCCAAGTCGATGATGGCGCGGTTCGCCGAACGGTTCGAATTGCTCGACACGGGCGGCAAGCCCGCGCCAGAGGTGTTTTCGGCCGACGAACTCGGCGACGTCCGTGCGATGCTGACGGCGGGCGGCTCGCCGCTCGGTGCGGAGGGGATGGACCTGTTTCCAAAGCTCGGCGCCATCGTTTGCTACGGCACCGGCTATGACGGTGTCGACCTGAAGGCGGCAGCCAGCCGCAATATCGCGGTCGCCCACAGTCCCGGCGCCAATGCGGCCTCGGTCGCCGATATCGCGATGACCCTGATGCTGGCGACGACGCGTCGGATCCTGGTGGCTGACCAATATGTCCGCAGCGGCGACTGGGCCGCCTCGAAGCAATCGCCGATGATGCGCCCGCAAGCCGGCATGCCCGGCCGCCGCATCGGCGTCTACGGCATGGGCGAGATCGGCCGCAAGATCGCGGCGCGCTGCGCCGCTTTCGAGAGCGAGGTCGGCTATTTCAGCCGCAGCAAATACGATCTGCCCTATCAATACTTCCCAACGCTGGAGGCACTGGCCGACTGGTGCAGCGTGCTGATGATTGCGGTCCGGGCAGGGGCCGAGACCCAGCATGTCGTCAATGCCGGCATCCTGAGGCGACTGGGCGTAGACGGCTACGTCGTCAACATCTCCCGCGGCTCGGTGATCGACGAGAATGCCCTGGTCGCGGCCCTCACAGACAAGACCATCGCTGGCGCCGGCCTCGACGTCTACGAGAAGGAACCGCACGCGCCCGATGCGCTGACGGCGCTTCCCAGCGTGGTGTTCGCCCCGCATATCGGCGGCCACACCCTCGAATCGCACGTTGCCATGCAGAACTGTGTGCTGGCGAACCTGACCGCGTTCTTCGCGGGCCGGCCGCTGCCCCATGCGGTCAAATCGGCCTGAATCGGTCCTTATCGGCCCGGGTCAAGCGCCCGCGGCAACAGATTGGAACTGGTGTGAATTTTGCTCTTGGCAAGCACGCCCGGAGCGGTTAAAGAACCGCCTCCGGACGTGCCGGCCTCGGCTGGCGCGTTCGTGCACGCATTCCAAAACCCGACACGACAGGAGATCATTCCTTTTCAGGACGTCCGAGAGGATTTGCCCGAAAAGGAAGGAAAACCCGTCAGTTGGTGGAATGTGGGCAGAGGTCGGGCGGTTCGCCGGCTGACCTTGTCCTGTCCAAGACTGCAGGCGCCCGCGGGGAATTTCGATTTCTCAACGGCTTAATCGCATGGCCTGCATAGACGGGTGAAGACCGGATTTCACTTCGCATCCAGCTTTAAGGGCTGGCTTTGCGAAACGGGTCTGGTTCGGACCTCGACACGCCGTGGGCCCTAGGGCTCCCGGAGGGCAGGCTTTGAATCGTCGTTTTGCCCGGCGTGTCCTCAGGGTTTTGCCCCGAGGTTCAGGTTTGGGTGGGACGATGGGTGCAACCCGGCGGTCCCGCTTCTCGCGATGACCGCCAACCGGAAAGAGCTTGCTGTGGAACGAGCGGCAAAAAAGGAAGCGGTCGAACAGCTCAATGGGGTCTTCAAGACCACGAGCGTCGCGGTCGTTGCCCAATATTCCGGCCTGACCGTTGCCCAGATGCAGAAGCTGCGTACGCAGATGAAGCAGGCTGGCGCCTCGGTGAAGGTCTCGAAGAACCGTCTCGCCAAAATTGCTCTTGAAGGCACTGACGTCGTTGCCATCGGTCCCATGCTTAAGGGGCCGACCGTGATCGCCACTTCGAACGATCCGGTAGCGGCGCCGAAGGTCGCCATCGAATTCGCCAAGGCGAACGAAAAGTTCGTCATCATCGGCGGCTCGATGGGGAAGACCGTCCTGAATGTCGACGGCGTGAAGGCGCTTGCCTCGCTGCCGTCGCTTGACGAACTGCGCGCAAAGATCGTCGGCCTGCTTGTGGCCCCGGCGACCAAGATCGCTCAGCTCGCCAACGCGCCCGCGGGCAAGCTCGCGCGCGTCATCCAGGCTCATGCCTCAAAGGGCGAAGCGGCCTGACGCCCTTCGCAAAACTCAAACCCGAACCAGACATATACGTAAGGAAACTGAACAATGGCTGACCTGCAGAAGATCGTTGACGACCTCTCGAGCCTCACCGTGCTCGAAGCTGCCGAACTCGCGAAGCTCCTCGAAGAGAAGTGGGGCGTTTCGGCTGCCGCGGCTGTCGCCGTGGCCGGCCCGGCTGGTGGTGGCGCTGCTGCCGCTCCGGCTGAAGAGAAGACCGAGTTCACGGTCGTTCTCGCCGCCGCCGGCGACAAGAAGATCGAAGTCATCAAGGAAGTCCGCGCCATCACCGGCCTGGGCCTGAAGGAAGCAAAGGACCTCGTCGAGGGCGCGCCGAAGCCTGTCAAGGAAGGCGTGAACAAGGACGAAGCCGAGAAGATCAAGGTCCAGCTCGAGAAGGCTGGCGCGAAGGTCGAGCTCAAGTAAGCGCAAGCTTGCTGGTACGAGGTCCCGGGTGCGCATCAAGCGGCGCCCGGGATCTTGGCTCCCCTCAAGAGGGTGGGCCAGATGCAAAAGGCGTGCGACGGAACGTCCCGACGCGAGCCGAACACGAAAAAGTGTAGGGATTAGAGGGTTTACCCCTCGAATCTGCACTATTGTCGCCCCATATCGGTTCGACAGCACGAAAGCGCGGTGGGCAGGGGTGATTTCCCTGTAAGCCGTTGGGAGAGCAAGCTATTTCGGGCTTTTGCAGTCCGTGAAGACGATCGTTGTGACGGGCGGGCGTGCCTATGCGCCCCGCGCGTCGTTTTGCGTTTTGAAGGTCTGAAGAACAGATTCAGGACATGACGGCCTGAAACTGGATTTTCGGTTCCTCAAGACGGGTTCGAAAAATTCAACCCGGGGAGCGGCGGCAGCTGCGTCCTGGACGGCGCGCCCAGTGCGGGCGACGAAATGAGAGGCCACGATGGCGCAGCAGACATTCACCGGTCGCAAACGCGTTCGCAAGTTTTTCGGACACATCAAGGAAGTCGCCGAGATGCCGAACCTCATCGAGGTTCAGAAGGCGTCCTATGACCAGTTCCTGATGGTCGACGAACCCCAGGGTGGCCGTCTCGACGAGGGTCTGCAGGCGGTGTTCCGCTCGGTGTTCCCGATCTCCGACTTCTCGGGCACCTCGATGCTGGAATTCGTCCGCTACGAGTTCGAGCAGCCGAAATATGACGTCGACGAGTGCCGCCAGCGCGGCATGACCTTCGCGGCCCCCCTGAAGGTGACGCTGCGCCTCATCGTGTTCGATATCGACGAGGAAACCGGTGCGAAGTCGGTCAAGGACATCAAGGAGCAGGACGTCTACATGGGCGATATCCCGCTCATGACGATGAACGGCACCTTCATCGTCAACGGCACCGAGCGCGTCATCGTCTCGCAGATGCACCGGTCGCCCGGCGTGTTCTTCGATCACGACAAGGGCAAGACCCATTCCTCGGGCAAGCTGCTGTTCGCCGCCCGCGTCATCCCGTATCGCGGCTCCTGGCTCGATATCGAGTTCGACGCCAAGGACATCGTCTATGCGCGTATCGACCGTCGCCGCAAAATTCCGGTGACCTCGCTGATGTTCGCCCTCGGCCTCGACGGCGAGGCGATCCTCAGCACCTTCTACAAGAAGATCCTCTACAAGCGGACCAAGGAAGGCTGGCGCGTTCCGTTCGACGCCAACCGTTTCCGCGGCTACTCGACCGTCAACGATCTGATCGACGCCGATACCGGCAAGGTCGTGCTCGAGGCCGGCAAGAAGCTCACCGTCCGTGCCGCCCGCCAGCTCCAGGAGAAGGGGCTGAAGGCGCTGCGCTTGTCCGATGAGGAGCTGGTCGGCAATTACGTCGCCGAGGACCTCGTCAATCCGAAGACCGGCGAGATCCACGCTGAAGCCGGCGAGGAGATCACCGACAAGCTGATGAAGGGGCTCAACGAGCACGGCTACAAGGAACTGCCGCTGCTCGACATCGACCACGTCAATGTCGGCCCCTACATCCGCAACACGCTGTCGGCGGACAAGAACATGACGCGCGAGGATGCGCTGTTCGACATCTACCGCGTGATGCGTCCGGGCGAGCCGCCGACGCTGGATTCGGCGCAAGCCATGTTCCAGTCGTTGTTCTTCGACGCCGAACGCTACGACCTCTCCGCGGTCGGCCGCGTCAAGATGAACATGCGCCTCGACCTCGATGCGCCCGACACCCAGCGCACGCTGCGCAAGGAAGACATCCTCTCCGTCATCAAGACGCTGGTGGATTTGCGCGACGGCAAGGGCGAGATCGACGACATCGACCATCTCGGCAACCGCCGTGTGCGCTCGGTCGGCGAGCTCATGGAGAACCAGTACCGCATCGGCCTCCTGCGCATGGAGCGCGCGATCAAGGAGCGCATGTCCTCGGTCGACATCGACACGGTCATGCCGCAGGACCTGATCAACGCGAAGCCGGCGGCTGCCGCCGTGCGCGAGTTCTTCGGCTCCTCGCAGCTCTCGCAGTTCATGGACCAGACCAACCCGCTGTCGGAGATCACCCACAAGCGCCGCCTGTCGGCACTTGGACCGGGCGGTCTGACCCGCGAGCGCGCCGGCTTCGAGGTGCGCGACGTGCATCCGACGCATTACGGCCGCATCTGCCCGATCGAGACGCCGGAAGGTCCGAACATCGGCCTGATCAACTCGCTCGCGACCTTCGCGCGCGTGAACAAGTACGGCTTCGTCGAGACGCCGTACCGCAAGGTCAAGGACGGCCGCGTCACCGACGAGGTCGTGTATCTCTCGGCGATGGAAGAGGGCCGCTACACGGTCGCGCAGGCCAACGTGCCGCTCGACCCGAAGGGCCGCTTCACCGAAGACCTCGTGGTCTGCCGTCACGCCGGCGAAGTTTTGCCGGTGACGCCTGACAAGGTCGACTACATGGACGTGTCGCCGAAGCAGCTCGTTTCGGTCGCCGCGGCGCTGATCCCGTTCCTCGAGAACGACGACGCCAACCGCGCGCTGATGGGCTCGAACATGCAGCGCCAGGCGGTGCCGCTGGTTCGCGCCGAGGCGCCGTT
>NZ_JALBGZ010000149.1:0-10894 GCF_023006515.1 Bradyrhizobium sp. PRIMUS42 | reverse complement strand
CTGGTGGCGGGATCGAGGTCCGGAGGCGTCTCGGCTGGAGCGTCCGGCGCGGAGCCACGCACGGGTCTGCGCGCGCGCGCATCGTCCGGATTGTCGGGGGAATCGTGAACCATGGAGCGAATTTAGGCGCTAGGGGTGCCGATTTGAAGTTCCGGCCGTGCGGCGCGCACAGGATGGCGACGCAGTTCCCGGTAACACTCGCTTAAGCCTGTTAACAGCGCGGTAACCCGGCTTAACAGGCCTTTAACTTAAAACTCTCGATAAATCTTACGCGAAAAAGTGGTGGTTCCGTAACCATGCGGTTTGCCTCGCGCGGCGGCGTCAGGCTTCGCACCGGTTGCAACAGTTGCGTTGGAGTGTGTGATGAAGGGGCTCGTTGTGGGCGCGGCCGCGTTGGTTGCAGCCGCCTGGACAGCTTCGGCAGAGGCCGCCGATCTCAATTACGGGCAGCGTGCGCCCTATACGGTCAACCAGCCGCTGAATGCGTATAGCTGGGCAGGTCCCTATCTCGGCGGCAATATCGGCTACGAATGGGGCTCGGTCGACAACAATCCCTCAAAGCCGTCCGGCTTCGTCGGCGGCGTGCAAGCCGGCTACAACTTCCAGAACGGCCCGTTTGTGTTCGGCGTCGAGGGCGACATCCAGGCCGCCGGCGCCGACGATACCTTTGCGCCGTGGAAATTCTCCAATCCGTGGTTCGGTACCCTGCGCGGCCGCGCCGGCTACGCCTTCAACAACGTGCTGTTCTACGGCACCGCCGGCCTCGCCTTCGGCGAGCTGCGCGCGCAGACCTTCGGCTGGACGGAATCGCACACCACCGCCGGCTGGACCATCGGTGCCGGCGCGGAAGTCGGCCTGGCGCCGAACTGGAGCGCCAAGCTCGAATATCTCTACATCGACCTGTCGACCAGTCAGTTCGCAATTACGGGCGTGTCAAACGGCTATAGCGCCAGCGTTGTGCGCGCTGGCGTGAACTATCGCTTCTGATAGCTGAAGAAGAAAATACCGGACAACAACTCCCGGCCGCTCGCGGCCGGGATTTTTTTGCGCGAAATGTTGCGCCGAATGTTGCTCGTCAGGCCCGCTAGGAGAGGATGACCAGATTGACCGCCTTCGGCCCCTTCCCCTTCTTGTCCGGTTCGACTTCGAAAGTAATACGCTGTCCTTCCGCAAGGTCCTTCAGTCCGGCCCGCTCCACAGCAGTAATGTGCACGAAGACGTCGCGGCCGCCGTCGTCAGGCTTGATAAAACCGTAGCCGCGTTCGCCGTTGAAAAACTTAACCGTTCCCGTCATGGCCATCGGGAAACTCCCCCTCATTGCTCCTCCGTCGCGACGCAGACTCACGTCACGACATGACCGGGCTTACGGAGCCCGGGAGAGCTGGCCATCCTTGGGCGGACCTCAACGGTCCGGCCGGATCTTTCTTAGGCCTTCACTCCGCCGCAACCATTCGCGGAAGCGGAACGCAAAGCCAGTCACAAAAACAGCATAATACGGTTCTCAGCAGATTGACTACCGCTCCTGCATATTTTTCCCAAGAATGCCGGAGTGTTACGGCCTCGGGACCTCCAATCGGAATCTGGCAGCGCCGCCCTGGCCGAGCGGCATTTCCAGCTCGGGCAGGATCGTCTTGAGCTCGCCCTGCAGCGTATAGGGCGGATTGACGATCAGGAGCCCGGTCGAGGCGAGAGCCCCGCCATCGAGCTGGGGCGCGACGCTGAACTCGAGGCGCAGACATTTTCCCGGTGGTTTTGCTGCAGCTGCGAGCCGCGCCACCGTTTCGGCCAGCGTGTCGGTGGCACGCCGGTTCTTGGCCGGATACCAGATGACATAGATGCCGGTCGGCCATTTCGCGAAGGCCGTCGAGAAGGCTTCACCCAGCCGCTCGAACTCGTCCTTTGCTTCGAAAGGCGGATCAATCAGCACGACACCGCGCCGCTCCTTTGGCGGCACGAAGGCCGGCAGCGCCACCCAGCCGTCGAGGTCGACCACGCGGGCCTGTTCGTCGCGGCGCAGCACGCTGATCAGCGCTTTTCGCGCCTTCGGCTCGAGCTCGCAGGCGACGAGGCGGTCCTGAGGCCTGAGCAGGCCGCGCGCGATCAAGGGGGAGCCCGGATAGGCCTTGAGCTCACCCTTCGGATTGAAGGCGCGGACGATGTCGAGATATGGCTTGGCCAGCGCCGCGCTCTCGTTCGACAGGCGGGCCTGCATCAGCCGCGCGATGCCGGTCAGCCATTCGCCGCTCCGGCGCGCCTCGTCGCTGTCGAGATCGTAGAGGCCCGCGCCGGCATGGGTGTCGATGACGCGGAACGCCCCCGGCTTGTCCTGCAGATAGGTGATGATGCGCGCCAGCACGATGTGCTTGATGACATCGGTGAAGCTGCCGGCGTGAAAGGCGTGACGGTAATTCATGGCGAAGGTCTGCGGCTCACGGGAGAGAATGCGCAGCATCTTCTACTCGTCATGCCCGGGCTTGTCCCGGGCATCCACGTCCTTCGTGATGCGTTGTGAAACTCGGATGGCCGGGACAAGCGCTCCATGACGATGCGGGCGGCCAGTTTCGCGAACTAACCGCCTCTGATCGGCGGCATGGTGACCTGATCGCGGCGGCAGGCGCGGCGTTCGATCTCGTCGCAGGCGCGGAATTGCAGGTCCTTGCTGAGGCAGATGCGGACCTCGGAGAGCCGGGTCCGGTTGCAGGTGACGGAGACGGCGGTATTGCTCAGCCCCGGATTGGCCTTGATGAAGGCCTCCTCCACCTCCGCCGGCGCCACGGTCCTGGCCTGCGACAGATCGAGATATTCGGCTGGAATCTTGATCGCCGCGCGCGCTTTGCGGATCGTCTCGAAATAGCTGCGGCCTTCGAGGCCCGAGCAGGTGCCGTGCTTGTCCCATTCGTTGAAGATCAGGCCAGGCGCCGGCATCAAATCGAGCATCGAGGAGACGATGCTGCGGTTCAGTCGCGGCGCGGGACGCTGGCAATATTCGGGAAAGCCATTCTCATATTGCGGCCACAGCCCATGCACCACGAAGGCGTAGGGCCGTCCGCCGCACTGGATCTGGGAGCGGCCACCGCGCTCCGCGGCCTCCTCGCAGAACGAGGGCGACCACGACAGCGACAACACATAGAAGTCGAACTCGCCAGGCGCGTTCTGCCGCTTGTCCTGGGCCTTTGCGTCACTGGCGAACGAGGCCAGGCCCGCGGCAAGGATCAGGGAAAGGGCCAGCGAGATCACCAGGCGGGAGAACGAATGCAATCTGGAATGAAACATGGCAACGCCCCTCAACTAGACTGTGCACGGAAGCCTAGCAGGCAGCAAGAACATTTCAAGAACAAAATTCAGACGGCGGCCGCCGGCCGCCCCAATAGGTCCGAATCAGGGGCTCTAAGGCTTGGCGGCGCGGCAGGCCGGATTATAGGCCCAGTTGCGGTCGAGCCCGACCACGCACCATTCGACGCCGTTGCCGTAGCCGGCGAAGCCGCCATCCTCGATGATCGAGAAATGCACCTTGCGCACCTTGCCGTCATTGAGCATGGCCTCGCCGGTACAATAGCGGCGCGGAATGTTGTCGGACTGCCAGGGCCGGAACGCGGTCTCGCGAACGGCGGAAAAGCCAGTGATTTGCAGGGAGGAATTCCAGAACGAGCTTTCCTTTTCCCAGAACTGGGTGGCGATCGTCGGCAGCGCCCTGTCGCACTCGGCGACGGCGCCGTCATAGCGCGGCCCGCTCAGCCAGAAATTCAGCTCTAGCGGATTGGCAGCCCTGGCCTCACCGAGCGACAGCGCCCCGAACATGAGGCCGAGCACGGCGGCAAAGCGGAGCGATTTCAGGGAGGGGGCGCGCATGGGTAATCCAGACAGCTGAAGTCTTGCGAAGGTCGAACGGTGCCGCGAAGGGCGGGGGAGGTCAAGTGCAGCGCGGCAACACTTCGCCAGGAGTTGACCATAACCTCACTGCCGACGGGGCTTCAGTTCTTTTCACGGCGATCCCGGCACCGTAAACTGGCACCAACCAATTGGAGTGACGGGAATGCGAATCATTGCGGCCGCGGGCCTTCTTGCCCTGGGTATGATGGCGAGCCAGTCGGCGCGCGCCGACATTCTTCCGGTGCCGCCTTTCAAGGGCAACGACACCGGCGGCATCATCGCCTATTCCATGGCCATCCAAGTCGATGCGCGACAGGCCGCGGTCGATCACTGCGCGCGCTACGGCAAGGTGGTCAAATTCCTGGCGGTGCAGGCCTATGAGGGCGGCTACATCTCGTTCTCCTGCCGCTGGGTGCCTTATGGCGCCGCCGACCAGCCGATCCGCACGCTGTACTGAAGCGTTGTCGTAACGCCGCAATCTCTCAGCCGGGAGCCTCCACCATGACGCGCAAACTCGCTTTGCTCGGCTCGGCCGCTTGCCTCGTCGTGTCGGCAGCCAGCGCCAGCGCCGACGATTTGCCGGTGCGCAAGGCCGGCCTTTGGGAAATGAAGCTGGTCACATCAGGCTCGCCGGTGCCCGAGATGACCATGCAGCACTGCACCGACGAGACCGTCGACAAGGAGATGAGCAACAACGTCTCCCCGATGGCCAAGCAGATTTGCGCCAAGCAGGAGATCAAGAAGACAGCGACCGGCTATGTCAGCGATTCCGAGTGCAACGTCGCCGGCGTCACCACGACGTCGCACGCCGAGATATCAGGCGATTTCAACTCGGCCTACACGGTGAAGTCGTCCTCGCACGCGCAAGGCGGCGTCGCAGGCGCGGCCGGCCGCGATAGCACCATGACGCTGCAAGCCAAATGGCTCGGGGCCTGCAAGCCGGACCAGAAGCCCGGCGATATCGTGATGCCCGGCGGCTTCAAGATGAACGTGCGCGACATGGACAAGCTGAAGGCGCTGCTGCCGAAATAGGCGGGATCGTAGTCCGCAGCCCGGATGGAGCGTAGCGCAGTCCGGGGCTTTGCATCCGTTGCGAAGTTGCGAAGAATGAATCCCGGATTGCGCTGCGCTCCATCGGGGCTACGTCGTCAGCTATACCGGAATCCTCACGCTCGCCCTAAGTCCCCCCATCGGACTGTCGCCGAGGGTGATGTCGCCGCCGTGCGAGCGGGCGATGTCGCGGGCGATGGCGAGGCCAAGGCCCGTGCCGCCTTCGTCCTGGTTGCGGGCGTTGTCCAGCCGCAGGAACGGCTTGAACACTTCTTCGCGCAAATGCGCGGGAATGCCCGGCCCGTCATCGTCGATCGTGACGGTCAAATAACGGTGATCGCGCTGGCCGGTGATGGCGATGCTCTTGCCGTAGCGTGCCGCGTTGGTGACGAGGTTGGCGAGGCAGCGCTTGAACGAGGCCGGCTTCACTGTCACGACGGGCAGGCCGTGGAAGGCAACGGTCGCGGCATGACCGTGGCGTTCGGCGTCGCCGCGCAGCTCCTCGAGCGCCTGGGCCATGTCGGTCGGCTGCGACTGCTCACCGGAATCGCCGCGCGCAAACGCGAGGTAGTCCTCCAGCATCATCGACATCTCGTCGACGTCCTTGCGCATCCCCTCGAGTTCGGGGCTGTCGCCGATCAGCGCCAGCTCGAGCTTGAAGCGGGTCAGGATGGTGCGCAGATCGTGGCTGACGCCGGCGAGCATCGCCGTGCGCTGCTCCATCGTGCGCTCGATGCGCGACTTCATCTCGAGGAAGGCGACCGAGGCGCGTCGCACCTCGCGCGCGCCACGCGGCCTGAAGTTCGGCGCCTCGCGGCCCTTGCCGAAACTTTCGGCGGCATCCGCAAGCCGCAGGATCGGCCTGATCTGGTTGCGCAGGAACAGCACGGCGACGATCAGCAGGATCGACGAGGTGCCGACCATCCAGAACAGGAAAATCTCCGAGTTGGAGGCATAGGCGGCGCTGCGCTGCGCGAACACGCGCATCACGGCATCGTCGAGCTGGATGCGGATCTCGACCAGGTTTGAGCGGCCGACCGTGTCGATCCAGAACGAGCGCCCGATCTGGCGGCCGAGCTGCACCGACAGCGTCTGGTCGAGCAGCGAGAAGAACGGCTTCGGTCCCGGCGGCGGCATGTCGCCGGCGGGAAGGAAATCGACGACGAGGCCGAGGCGCTGCTGGGCGATGCGGCGGAGCTGGTCGCGGTCCCGGTCCTGCGGATAACCCTTGTAGACGTCGATCAGCGTAGCGATGTCCTGCACCACCGCGGCGGACAATCTGCGCGTCACCGTGTTCCAGTGCCGCTCCATGAACACGAAGGCGACGACCGATTGCAGCACCACCATCGGCACGATCATGATGAGGAGCGCGCGGGCGTAGAGGCCGGTCGGCATCCAGCCCTTGAACGCATTGCCCATCCAGCCATTGACGGCGGAGACGCGGCCGGCGGCGCTTCGGAGCAGCGTCAGGCCGGTATCGATCGTGCTCATCGGTCGCGCTTCACTGTGTTATGGCGAGGCCACCAGCCGGTAGCCGATGCCGCGCACCGCCTGAAGGAACAGCGGATTGGCGGGGTCGGTCTCGATCTTGCGCCGGAGGCGGTTGATCTGCACGTCGACGGCGCGTTCATTGACGCTGCCATTGCCGGTCAGCGCGCTGCGCGGCACGGTCTCGCCCGGCGTCTCCGAAAGAATGCGCAGCATCTCGCGCTCGCGGTCGGTGAGGTGGATGACCTCCTCGCCCTGACGCAGCTCCCCGCGATCGAGATGGTAGATGTAGGGGCCGAAAGCGATCTTCTCCACGGTCGCGGCCTGCGGCGGCGGGGCGGCGCGCTTGAGGATGTTGTTGATGCGCAGCGCCAGCTCGCGCGGCTCGAACGGTTTCGCCACGTAGTCGTCGGCGCCGATCTGCAGGCCCTCGATGCGGGCCTCGGCTTCATGGCGCGCCGTCAGCATCACGATCGGCACCGAGGAGGATGTCCGGATGAAGCGGGCGAGATCGAAGCCTGTCTCGCCGGGCATCATCACGTCGAGGATCAGCAGGTCGAAATGCAGACCCAGCAATTTCGATCGTGCATCGCCGGCACTGGCGGCGGTGGTGACGCGATAACCCTCGGCGGCGAGGAAGCGGGAGAGCAGATCGCGGATGCGGCGGTCGTCGTCGACGAGCAGCAGATGCGGCGCGTCATCGGCCGGACGCGCCGGCGGGCGGGCGAGAGTGGCAGCGAGCGGCACGGTCACTCCTTGGCGTTGTTGACGGAAGCGAAGATCGTCTCGAGCACCTTGTCCGGATCGTCCCGATCGATCATCGCGCGGAGGAAGCGCTTGACCGTCTCGGCATCCTGCGGGTTCATCTCGGCGAGCGCCTTGGTGATCCGCGTGGTCTGCAGCCCGGCGAGCTTCTGCACCAGTGCCTCGCCCTTCGGCGTCGCGTAGAGCAGGCGCTGGCGGCGGTCATTGTCGCCGGTCTTCTGCACGATGTAGCCTTCGTCCAGCAGCTGTTTGAGCACGCGGCCGAGCGACTGTTTGGTGATGCGCAGGACGTCGAGCAGATCGGCGACCTTGAGGCCGGGATAGCGGTAGACGAAGTGCATGACCCGGTGATGAGCCCGGCCGAAGCCGAAAGCCTCCAGCTCCTGGTCGGGATCGCCGACGAAGTCGCGATAGGCGAAGAACAGTAGCTCGATGATATCCCAGCGCAAATTGCCTCCGTCGTCTGCGGCCGGCTTGGGCTCGGCGGCGTCGTGAGAGGATGTTGCGAAATTTATGTCAGGCATATTGACGTATCTTGGGTTCAATGTTACAAAACGATCGACCCGCACGAAATTTTAGATCGTTTCGCGCGGGTGGTGTCGAAGCAAGGACGGCGGAAAGAGCCGGACAGGCGACGACGGCCGGAGCAGGTCTACCGTGCGATTGTCGAGCGGCATTTCGGCAAAACATACTGGACTTCCGCGTTCCGCAAAAGCATGTCCTCAGCGACATGCTGGCCACGGGAAACCGGCCGTAACAAGGCTGGCGGTGGTTCAGCCAGACACCCAATGAAGCCAGTCGGCCCGAAACAGGGCGGGCCGGCGCCAGAACAGCGCCGATACCGGCAGCGGGAGCCAAGGACATGAGCATGACATTCGACATCCAGCCCGCATCCAATCCGACTCCTGAGAAGGACCGTGTGGCCAGGCTGATGGACCCCGGCTTCGGACGGGTCTTCACCGATCACATGGCGATCGTCCGCTACAACCAGGCCAAGGGCGGCTGGTATGAAGCGCGGATCGAGGCCCGCGCCAATTTCCAGCTCGATCCGGCCGGCGCGGTGCTGCACTACGCCCAGGAGATCTTCGAGGGTCTCAAGGCCTACAAGCGCGACGACGGCGGCGTGAACCTGTTCCGCCCCGACGCCAATGCGCGGCGCTTCAAGGATTCGGCGGATCGCATGGCGATGGCGCAACTGCCCGAGGACGTCTTCATCGAGGCGGTCGAGCAGGTCGTGCGCATCGACCGCGCCTGGATGCCGGGCGGCGAAGGCAGCCTGTACCTGCGCCCCTTCATGATCGCCAGCGAGACCTTCCTCGGCGTCAAGCCGTCGTCCGAATACATTTTCGCGGTGATCGCTTCGCCGGTCGGTTCGTACTTCAAGGGCGGCCCTGCGCCGGTCTCGATCTGGGTGTCCGAGAATTACACGCGCGCAGCAATCGGCGGCACTGGCGCGGTGAAGTGCGGCGGCAATTATGCCGCGAGCCTGCGCGCGCAGGCTGAAGCGATCCAGCATGGCTGCGATCAGGTCGTGTTCCTCGATGCGGTCGAGCGCCGCTATATCGAGGAGCTCGGCGGCATGAACGTCTTCTTCGTGTTTGACGACGGCTCGCTCTCGACGCCGCCGCTCGGCACCATCCTGCCCGGCATCACCCGCGATTCCATCATCGCGCTGGCCAAGGATGCCGGCAAGACGGTGCGCGAGGAGCCGTACTCGCTCGACCAGTGGCGCAAGGATGCGGCCTCCGGCAAGCTCAAGGAAGCGTTTGCCTGCGGCACGGCCGCCGTCATCTCGCCGATCGGCAAGGTGCGCTCGGTGAGCGGCGATTTCGAGATCAGCGGCGGCGCCGCCGGTCCCGTCGCCATGGGCCTGCGCAAGCAGCTCGTTGACATCCAGTACGGCCGCACCAACGATCCGCACAACTGGATCCGCAAGGTGTTTTGATCCGCAGCGAGAATGTTTCCCCTCTCTCATGAGGAGAGGGGAAACACGCAATGCTTGTGGCTTTTCGTGCACTGAACGCGCCGCCATAACTCCGCGACAAAGTCAGCATACATCGAGTCATCCTGGATATCGCGATCATGGCAGCTAAGCTCTCCCAACCAATGAAATGGGTCGTTCTCGCCGCAATCACTGGCGTCTCCGTCTTCGGCGTCCTGACCATCGGCCCTACTCACGAGGTCGTCGCGCAGGACCGCTCGCCGATCGTCGACGTGCGCACCGGCGATCCCGAGATGAATGCGGCGATCGCGCGGGCCCGCGGCACGCTTCCGATCTTCTGGGCCTCCTATGACGCGCCAAAGTCGTCGGAGACCGGGCATTCCCTCAAAGCTCACTTTTCCACCCGCAAGGGCGGGGAGCACATCTGGATCGCCGAGATAAAGAAGCTGCCCAACGGCAGCTATTCCGGCCGGTTCGCCAACGAGCCGCGTGACCTGCCGGGCAAGCGGGCAGGCGACGAGGTCAAGTTCGCCGAGGCCGACATCTCGGACTGGATGTTCATGCGCAACGGCAAGATCGTCGGCGGCGAAACCATCAAGCCGCTGCTCAAATCCATGCCGAAAGCCGACGCCGACGCGCTCCGGGCGCGGATGGAGCAGCCGTAGGGCAGTTGCCGCCTCGCGCCCCGGCTGGTAAACGCCGCGCATGGCCGAGAAACCCAAAAAACCGCAGAAACTGAAGGCGCGCCTGCCGCGCGGGCTCGAGGATCGCGATCCCGCGGCGATCCGGGCGACGCGCGAGATGGTCGAGAAGATCCGCGCCGTCTACGAGCTCTACGGGTTCGAGCCCGTGGAAACGCCGGCGATGGAATATACCGACGCGCTGGGTAAGTTCCTGCCCGACCAGGATCGTCCTAACGAAGGCGTGTTCTCGTTCCAGGACGACGACGAGCAGTGGATCAGCTTGCGCTACGATTTGACGGCGCCACTGGCGCGCTATGTCGGCGAGCGCTACGGCACCGACGCGCTGGTCTTGCCCTACCGCAGCTACCGCGTCGGCTATGTCTTCCGCAACGAAAAGCCCGGCCCCGGCCGTTTCCGCCAGTTCATGCAGTTCGATGCTGACACGGTCGGCTCGGCGACGCCGGCGGCAGACGCCGAGATCTGCATGATGGCCGCGGACACGATGGAGGCGCTCGGCATCGCGCGCGGCTCCTACATCGTGAAGGTCAACAACCGCAAGGTGCTCGACGGTGTTCTGGAAGCCATCGGGCTCGGCGGTGACGAAAATGCCGCGCGTCGCCTGACGGTGCTGCGCGCGATCGACAAGCTCGACAAGTTTTCTGCCGACGAGGTCCGCAAGCTGCTCGGTCCTGGACGATGGGATGGCGGCGAAGAGGGCAAGGGCGACTTCACCAAGGGCGCCAATCTGAGCGAAGCCGAAGCCGACGTCGTTCTCGCCATCACCAAACCGCGCGAGGATTGGAAAGAGGCGATTGCCGCGGCTGAAACCTACCTCGCCAAGAGTCAGGTCGGCCAAGCTGGCGTGAGCGAGCTGGAAGAGATCGCAAAACTTGTGACGGCGTCGGGCTACGGTGCGGACCGCATCAAGATCGATCCCTCCGTCGTGCGCGGCCTCGAATATTACACCGGCCCCGTCTACGAGGTCGAGCTCCTGCTCGAGACCAAGGATGAGAAGGGCCGCCCGGTGCGCTTCGGCTCGGTCGGCGGCGGCGGTCGCTACGATGGTCTCGTCTCGCGCTTCCGCGGCGAGCCGGTG
>NZ_JALBGZ010001499.1:0-555 GCF_023006515.1 Bradyrhizobium sp. PRIMUS42 | reverse complement strand
GTCAGGAGGCGGGCGCGGCGTCAGCTCCTACGCGCCCCCGACGCAGCCGCATCTGGAGACCACGGCCACCGTGCCGCTGCGCTCCGTTGCTGCCGCTCAGCCGACTGGCGGGACCAAGATCATCGTCGGTACCAGCGACACGCTCGACCTGCTCGCCAAGCGCTATCGCGTCACACCGCAGGCGATCCTTGCCGCCAATGGCTACAAGGGCCCGCGCGCGCTCTCGCCCGGCCAGCAACTGATCATCCCGCATCCCGCCACGGCCGCTGCACCCGCGCCAGCGATGGCTCCCGTTGCGGCAGCTCCCGCTGCGAGGCCGGTTGCTACCATGGCTGCGCCATCGAGCACCCATTTCGTCAATCATGGCGACACGCTCGCCAGCATTGCCCGCAAGAACCATATTTCGTCGGCCGAGCTTGCCCGTGCCAACGGCCTCGATCCCTCGACCAAGCTCAAGCTCGGCAGCAAGCTGACCGTGCCCGGTGCCAAGACCGCCGCCGTTGCAGCTCCGGTTGCTGCGGCTCCGGTCGGGGCCGCTCCGGTTGCGGGAACGCT
>NZ_JALBGZ010001498.1:0-555 GCF_023006515.1 Bradyrhizobium sp. PRIMUS42 | reverse complement strand
GGCCGTGATCACATGCCCGACCGGATGCGCCAGCGGCGCGCCGCCGAGCACCAGCTGCACGGTATCGCCGATGGCAGCCGCAGGGGTCAGCGCCACTGTGAAGCTCGGCGACGTCGTCGAGGTGATGTTGTCGGTAGCCGAGGTACCGCTGTCCGAGCCGGCTGTCAGGTCCGGTGCACCGCCGGTCGGTGCCGTAGTGTCGAGGGTGAAGCTCAGCGAGGCCGAGCCGGGGTTGCCAAAAGTGTCGGTCTGGCTTGCGACGATGGTGTGCGGTCCGTCGGCCAGCCCGCTCGGCGTAAACGACCACGCCCCCTGCGCATCCGTGGTCACTGTCGCCGCGATCGGGCTGCCGTCGACCGTGAAGTGCACCACGGTGTTGGCAAGGCCGGTGCCGCTCAGCGCCGGATTGGCGGTGACATGATCGGTGACTGAAGTGCCGGTGTCGGCAACCAGAGCCTCGGTCACGGTCGGGCCGGTGGTGCTCAGCGTGTAGACCACCGCGCCGCTGGTCGCGGTGTTGCCGGCCGCGTCGCTCACCCGCGCCGTCAGGGAGTT
>NZ_JALBGZ010001497.1:0-557 GCF_023006515.1 Bradyrhizobium sp. PRIMUS42 | reverse complement strand
AGGGCGGCGCGAAGCCGTGCGATCAGGCGGTCGGGATTGCCGCCGCGCGAGGAGAAGGGCAGGGCGTTGTGAGGCAGCGTGCCCGCCGCATCCACGGCCACGAAGGGAAGGTAGGGCGATTGGTCGGCGATCTTTCTCGAGAGCGCGGCCAAATGCGGCTCGTGTCCGCCCTGCATCGCAGCGAGAATCGCGGCTGGCTGCACCTCTTCGACCGCGCGCGCCGCGCTGGCCCAGTCGGTGTCGACCACGGGAAACAGCCGCGCCTCGTCCAGCGCCCCGACGAAGGGCGGCCGCTCGGCATTGGACACAAACAGGATCGGGCCCGCCTGGGACATTCGGAAACTCTGATCACGCGACAGTTGCCGCGCAATCTAGATTGGCCGCATTAATGCGGCGTCAACGTACCAGGCGAAACTGCGCCTAGACCGGACCGGAGCGGTCGCGAAAAGCCTCGACCATCAGGGGGTTAAGGCCGAGCTCGCTGAGTGCCTCGCGGGCGCGGGCATTGTCCTGGGCGCGTCCGGCCAGCCTGTGGCCCGAAAGCCGGTCGGGCAGCG
>NZ_JALBGZ010001496.1:0-557 GCF_023006515.1 Bradyrhizobium sp. PRIMUS42 | reverse complement strand
CGAGCTTTGCGACCTCGCTGCGCGCGCCACCCGCGGTGCGCACGATGGTGCCGTGCTCGACATGGATGCCGGAGGCCAGCGGATTCCTGACCGAGATGCGCACCACGTTCTTGCCGGCGCGGTCGAGCCGGTCGGCGATATCGCGGCAAAAACCGTCATCGACGCCGACGATCGAGGTGCCGCCTGGCTGCACGCTCGCGACGAGACGCTCCTTCACCGCGGCGTAGTGTTCGACCGTGCCGTGACGGTCGATATGGTCCTCGCTGACATTGAGCAAAATGCCGACGGAAGGATCGAGCGAGGGCGTGAGATCGATCTGGTAGGACGACATCTCGACGACATGGACGCGGCCCGTGCGCGGCGGCTC
This sequence comes from Bradyrhizobium sp. PRIMUS42, assembly GCF_023006515.1. Lineage (NCBI taxonomy): Bacteria > Pseudomonadati > Pseudomonadota > Alphaproteobacteria > Hyphomicrobiales > Nitrobacteraceae > Bradyrhizobium > Bradyrhizobium sp. PRIMUS42. Next base: position 190 of record NZ_JALBGZ010001496.1, on the reverse strand, counting down.
CAGCGACAGGATCGCGGTCCCGATATTGCCGCCCATCTGGGTGTCGTAGCCGGCCACTTTGGTCAGATGCGCGATCAGCGCCGTCGTGGTCGACTTGCCGTTGGTGCCGGTGATGGCGACGAACGGCGCATCCGGCGCATGCCGCCGCCGCTCGCGGCAGAACAGCTCGATGTCGCCGATGACCTCGACG
>NZ_JALBGZ010001495.1:0-557 GCF_023006515.1 Bradyrhizobium sp. PRIMUS42 | reverse complement strand
CGCCGAGCACGTCCGGGTGCAGGACGATCAGCGCCTGCGCGGCGAATAGCACCGGGCCCCACCTCCAGGTGCCCGCTGTTTTCGTGCACAACCCCTGCGTGGCTTAACTATCCCGACTTGTGACCTATTGCCCTCGCGCTCCGGTTGCGCTTCAGTGGCGTGGGGAACAAGGGGCATTTCATGCGTTCATTGGGAATTGTGGCGCTCAGCGTCATGCTGGGCGGCTGCGCGTCTGTCACGCGCGGCACGACCGAGAATATCAGCATCTCATCGACACCCTCTGGTGTGGAGGCCGTGGTCAGCGGGCTTGAGGTGCCGACAACCTGCACAACACCTTGCGCCATCGTCGCCAAGCGTAGCGCCGACATCACGATCACCTTCGAAAAGGAAGGCTATCAACCCCAGACGGTGCAACTCACCAAGGAAGTGTCGGGCACGGGCGCCGCCGGCTTCGCCGGCAATCTCCTCGCCGGCGGCGTCATCGGCATGGGCGTCGATGCCGCGACCGGGGCGGCCACCGATCACAAGCCCAATCCGGTCATCGTGACGATGCAGCC
>NZ_JALBGZ010001494.1:0-558 GCF_023006515.1 Bradyrhizobium sp. PRIMUS42 | reverse complement strand
AGGCCGAACGCCGCGGCGATGCCGTCGCGGCTGCGCAGCAGCGTGCTGCGCGGACAATGGCCGGCACCGCAGAGCGTCTTCTTCAGGGTCTCGCCCTGCGTCACGAGGGCAGGGGAATCGTCTGGGGCCCATGCCAGCACGATCGGCACATCGACGTTGAGGATGCCGGGGAAGACCGAGCGCTTGTTGTACTGGCTGGCGTCGCTGCCGAGATAGGCCTTCTCGCTGTCGCTGGCGTCCTTGCCGGCGCGGTAAATGCCGGACACCAGCACGACGGCGGCGACATCGGCGCGATCGGCCTGGAGTTCGGGATGCGCCAGCAGGGTCGCAACGTGAAAGGCGCCGGCGCCGTAGCCGACCGCGACGATCTCGCGGGCGTCGCCGTTGAACAGGTCGATATTGCCGTGAACCCAGGACAGCGCCGCCGCCACGTCGGTCGCCCCCATCGGCCAGGTCGCCGAAGGGGCCAGGCGATAATTGACGCGCACCCCGATCATGTCGTTGCGCGCGGCAAAGCACATGGCCTGGTCCTGGATCTGGCGCGACAGTTCCGGCGCC
>NZ_JALBGZ010001493.1:0-558 GCF_023006515.1 Bradyrhizobium sp. PRIMUS42 | reverse complement strand
AAGCCCATGCCGATACGCGCGCACTGGCCGCGGCGCTCGCGCCGCGCATTGCCGCCGATGCGCGCCTCCACGTTTCCGGCTGTGGCAAGGGCTGTGCGCATTCCGGCACGGCCGCAGTCACACTGGTCGCGACAGGCACCGGCTTCGATCTCGTCCGCGACGGCTCGACGCGCGACGAGCCGGTTCTGCGCGGATTGAACGGCGCCGACATCGTCAGCGATCCCTCCATCCTGGTGGGAGGGCACTGATGCCGCACACCTACGAGACCGATGGCGCGGCGATCTATCGTCAGTCCTTCGCGACCATCCGCGCCGAGGCGGACCTTGCGCGCTTTTCGCCTGATGAAGAGCAGGTCGTGGTGCGGATGATCCATGCCGCCGGCATGGTTGGCCTGGAGGCGCATATCCGCTTCACGCCTGATATGGCGACGGTCGCGCGCGCGGCCTTGCAGAAGGGCGCGCCGATCCTGTGTGACGCGCGCATGGTCTCGGAAGGGATCACGCGCGCAAGGCTTCCCGCGGCGAACGCGGTGATCTGCACGCTCGGCGATGCCGCGGT
>NZ_JALBGZ010001492.1:0-560 GCF_023006515.1 Bradyrhizobium sp. PRIMUS42 | reverse complement strand
GACGCTCACCGCCGACGTGCAGCGCTCGCTGTCGCTGGCCGGCTCCACCACGGCGGAATCGATCACCGCCGGGGCCCGCGATGCGCAGAGCACGCTGATCGCGGCCTCGACCGAGACCGCCAACCAGATCAAGGCGCTGTCCTCCGACGTACAGCGTTCGCTGACGATGGCCGGCACCTCGACCGCCGAGATCCTCACCAGTGGCGCCCGTGAGGCCCAGAACACGCTGGTTGCCGGGTCCTCGGATGCGGCGGCCCAGGTCAAGTCGCTCGCGGCCGATGTGCAGCGCTCGCTCACGATGGCCGGCACTTCGACCGCGGAAACCATCACCGCTGGCGCTCGCGAAGCGCAGAACATGCTGGTGACGGCGTCCTCCGAGGCGGCGAACCAAGTCAAGTCGCTCTCGGCCGAAGTTCATCGTTCGCTCTCGCAGGTCGGCCAGTCCACCGCCGAGACCATCACCACCAGCGCCCGCGACGCCCAGAGCACCCTGCTCACGGTCTCGGCCGAACAGACCAGCCAGGTCCGTTCGCTCGCGGCCGAGATGCAGCGCGCGCTGG
>NZ_JALBGZ010001491.1:0-569 GCF_023006515.1 Bradyrhizobium sp. PRIMUS42 | reverse complement strand
GCCGCACCTGCGCCCGACGCACCCGCCGCCGGCGCTCCCAAATCCGGCAAGCGCAAGTTCGTCCTGATGGGCGTCGGTCTGGTGCTCGCGCTCGCCGCCGCGAGCTATGCCGGCTATTACACGCTGGTCGGCCGCTTCTACATCTCTACCGATGACGCTTATGTCCGCGCCAACAACACCATGCTGGGCGCGCGCGTTGCGGGCCACATCTCCTCGATCCTCGCCGGCGACAACACGCCGGTGAAAGCCGGCGACATCGTCCTCCGCATCGACGACGGTGATTACAAGATCGCGGTCGATGCCGCCGCGACCAAAATCGCGACCCAGCAAGCCACCATCGATCGCATCGGCCGTCAGGTCGCCGCGCTCGACAGCCAGGTCGCGCAGGCCAGGGCGCAGCTCGTCTCGGCCGAAGCGGGCCTCAAGCGGGCCGATCTCGACTATGAGCGCCAGCAGGCGCTGAGCAACAAGGGCTTTGCCTCGCGCGCTGTGTTCGAGAGCTCGGAAGCCGGACGCGATCAGGGCGCCGCCGCGGTCAAGGCCGCGCAGGCCGCCTACGACGTTGCCGT
>NZ_JALBGZ010001490.1:0-569 GCF_023006515.1 Bradyrhizobium sp. PRIMUS42 | reverse complement strand
CGGCGAGCTCGGTGAAGGCAGCCTCCGCCTCCGCGTGCTTGTCCTGCTCGGACAGCTCGGCGGCCTTCTCGAAGGCGGCGCCGGCCTCGGCGGCCTTCCTGGCCTCCAGGTACTTATAACCCTGCCAGCCGGCGGCGGCGGCCACGACCAGCACCATCAGGGCGATGAAGACAATCGAATACTTGTCCCACAGCTTCTTGAACTGTTCGCGACGTACTTCCTCATCAACTTCGTCAAATAATTCAGACACTTATGCTAATCCCATGCCCATCCGGGTGCGCGCGCCGAAGCGTCCGCGTCAGGAATCCCGTCCCCGCGTGGCGGCGAGGTACCCTAACGATATGGCGCTGGCAAGGCAAAGCGAGCCCGATCAAGGCGTTAACCTCCCGGGAGAGCCCGGGGGCGCCTGCCCGGTTCAGGCTTCCAGGAGCTCCCGCAGCTGCCGTTTCAGCACCTTGCCGTTGGCGTTGCGCGGCAGCGGGTCCGCCGTGATCGCCATGGTCTCGGGAACCTTGTAGTCGGACAGGCGCTCCGCGCACCAGGCACGCAGTGCCTCGCCGGCGACGGGC
>NZ_JALBGZ010000148.1:0-10927 GCF_023006515.1 Bradyrhizobium sp. PRIMUS42 | reverse complement strand
CGTGCTGCCGTCCAGGATGGTGACGGTGGTGCCGGCATCGGCGACGCCCACCGTGCCGGTGATGGTCTGGCTGGCCTGGTTGACCGGTCCGCCCGCGCTGGTGATGGCGACGGTCGGCGCCGTCGTGTCCAGGGTGAAGTTCAGCGATGCGCTGCCGGTGTTGCCAAAAGTATCGGTTTGGCTTGCCACGATGGTGTGTAATCCGTCGGCCAGCCCGCTCGGCGTAAACGACCAGGCGCCTTGCGCATCCGTGGTCGCCGTAGCGGTGCTGAGAACACCATCGATCGTCAGATGCACCACCGTGTTGGCGAGGCCGGTGCCGCTCAGCGCCGGGTTGGCGGTGACATGGTCGGTGACTGAGGTGCCGGTGTCGGAGACGAGACTCTCGGTCACCGTCGGGCCGGTGGTGCTGAGCGTATAGACCACCGCGCCGCTGGTTGCGATGTTGCCGGCGGCGTCGCTCATCCGGGCCGTCAGGGAGTTCGGGCCGTTGCTGAGCGTGACCGTTGTGCTCCAGCTGCCGTTGCCCTGCACGATGGCGGTGCCGATCGTCGTGGCGCCATCCAGGATGGTGACGGTGGTGCCGGCATCGGCGACGCCCACCGTGCCGGTGATGGTCTGGCTGGCCTGGTTGACCGGTCCGCCGGTGCTGGTAATCGCAACCGTCGGTGCCGTCGTGTCGAGGGTGAAGTTCAGCGATGCGCTGCCGGTGTTGCCAAAAGTGTCGGTCTGGCTCGCCACGATGGTGTGCGGTCCGTCGGCCAGCCCGGTCGGCGTAAACGACCAGGCGCCTTGCGCATCCGTGGTCGCCGTGGAGGTGCTGAGAACACCATCGATCGTCAGATGCACCACCGTGTTGACAAGGCCGGTGCCGCTCAGCGCCGGACTGGCGGTGACGTGGTCGGTGGCCGAAGTGCCGGTGTCGGAGACGAGACTCTCGGTCACCGTCGGACCGGTGGTGCTGAGCGTATAGACGACCGCGCCGCTGGTCGCGGTGTTGCCAGCCGCGTCGCTCACCCGAGCGGTCAGGGAGTTGCCACCCTGGTTCAGCGTGACAGTGGTGCTCCAGCTGCCGTTGCCCTGCACGATGGCGGTACCGATCGCGGTGGTGCCATCCAGGATGGTGACGGTGGCGCCGGCATCGGCGACGCCGACCGTGCCGGTGATGGTCTGGCTGGCCTGGTTGACCGGTCCGCCCGCGCTGGTGATGGCGACGGTCGGCGCCGTCGTGTCGAGCGTGAAAACAACGGGCACGCTCGTTGTAACGTTGGCGCTAGGGTCCAAAGCCACGATGCTGTGGTCGCCATCACCTGCCAGGGTGACCGCCAGGCTCCAAACGCCTCCGGAGCCAACGGTAACCGTTCCAATCTGCGTCGTAACACCATTGTATGTGTCGTACAGCGTCACCGCGCTTCCAACGAAGGACGGATCAACTGTTCCACTGATTGTTTGATTTCCTTGGTTGGTTGGACCGCCTGCGCTGCTGATAAGGACAGGTCCGAATGAAGCTATAACAACAGCTTGCGATGGGTCCAAAGTGGGGACGAGCGGTTTCGAGGCGAAGGCATAAGTCCCCGCGATGGAAGCGAGGGTCACAACAACTGGAGTGATCGATCCCCCACCAGCTTGGCCTTTTATGTCGTCCCCTATAACCGTGGTTGGAGGTTCAGTGGGTAATGGTGGGGGGCTCCCAGCGAACTTCTGCAGCGACTTTGTGTCGACGTCTCCTCGCTTGCCGTCGCTAGGTGCCGGAGTATCTGGAGCGATCTGCTTCCCGATATCGTAGGTCGTTAACACCTGTTGAAAAGCGTTGAACTCCTGCGCAACTTGCCCTGGGGTCTTGCTGACGGCTTGGGTGATCACCTCGAAATTCGCGGTTGGCGTGATGGTTAGCGATGGACCGTCGCTGGTAACTATCCCGATCGGATCCCCAGCAGTACAAACGCCTTGAAGCAAGTTCGTCGCTGGAAGGCATTTGAAGACTTGTACGGAATGAACTCGGCCGTCTTGCTGATCAGCGACAGAGACCGAGACTTTCCCATCCACAGCATCGACGCTGAGAAGGACGGCAGTACCGCGAATTCCAATCGCGGCAGTAGGCGTCACGACCTGCATGTCGCCGGTTTTCGCGACCTGGCCAGCGACGAAACTGGCAGCACCCTGGATGAGAGTGAACATCGAATGGTTCGTGCCACTCGTCAGACTGACTAAGGTGCCACTCGCACTACTCTGCCCCTCATACCCCAATTCGTTCAACATGAATCGAGCATTGGCGCTCAGGTTGAACGTGGTGCCGTCGATAAGGACGAGACCAATGGCAGAGCCGCTTCCAGTTTGCACGACATCGTTCTGATAAACGACATCCCCATTATTCGCCTCGATCGTAACGCCGTTGCGGACGATGCTGGCGCTTCCCGTTACGGTCGCGACACGGCCAATCACCTTTGCGGCAGCGGCATTACCTCCGGCTTGCGCAAAGGTTTGATAACCGGTGAGGGCTTCGACCACTCTCGCATCGAGCAGCGCGCCGTCCGACGAGCTGAGCGGCAAACGCTTCTCACTGAGAAAGTAATTGGGGATCGTGATCCGATGGTCAGAATCGGAAATGATGAGATCATGACCTGAACGTGCATAGTCCCCTGAGACCAGGAGATGCGCGTCCGAAATGATGAGTGCGTGAGCTGGGGCAGGCTTGGGGAAATTAAAGGACGCCCCAGCCATCTCAGACGTTTGGTTCAATGGGGTATTCAAACCAGCGCCCCGCCAATAGATTTGCAAATTAAATAATTAACTGTTAATAACACCTCGTAGATTAAATTAAAATATATTTTTGATCTGGGCGAGAACGCTGGAAGCCTGCGGTGGTGTGGCCCGTCATAATCACGTTGGACCAACTATCTGTGGCTGACGATCCAAGACGACACGCGCTGGGTCCATTCGCATGGTGCAATCAAGAGGGCTTCATCGCCTGGACCTGTTGGAAGTGCGCCGTCAGCTGGTGCGCGCGCGCAATCGGCACTCCAATGACAGGCGCATTGTGAGGCGCATCAACGGTCTGTTATGTCGAATTTATCACTTGGATGCGATCGACCCCAAAGGAGGTCGGCGAATCCGCGAAGCCATTCAAATTGCGCTGCGAGATACATCCAAGGATAGTTGACCAAAGTCCCGCGCCCCGCTCCCTTATTATCCGCGATTGCGAGGTGCGTTCACTCGCCAAGCGTATCCTGCCACATCTCGGCCAGTGGACAATTGCGACAGACCGCGGGTTGACCGCTGCTTGCGGTTACCGTTTGCCGCTGGGCGGGTGATTGCACATCTTATGGAAAGCGTTCGCCGCCCCGGCCATCTGAAGCGATAGCTGGTCCATGGCCGATCCTTCTTCAGCCAGGCGCTTCTCAATGTACTGCTGCTCAACGTCGGTCAACGCAGTTTCCAGCAGGCGCAAATACCGCTCAACATTCTTCCTATGGGTCTGCAAACGGACAATCGTTTCGTCGCTCATGTTCTATCCAAATAGGCAGCGGCGCAATGTTGCAAAACAGCTCTGAAAAGCCGCTTCAAAAAAACCAAAAATTAAATAGCAGATTTAAAATGGCGGAAAAAATGAAGCAGGTCAAGACTCCGTCTCGCGGTGAATTGCTTATGCTCCACACGCCGGATTTTTGAATTTACTAAAATCCAAGCTTGCTATGCGAAATTTGATTGTGGGGCAGCTTATGTCGAGTGCGGCAGCTTATGTCGAGTGCGATTGAGTTGATTGTTGGCGGCTTTCACTCGGCTGAAATCCGTTCGTGTCGCCCGAGGAAGAAGCACAACTTCTTGCGCTGTTCGATGGGGGTGTGAGCGAGACCGGCAAACAACCCTTTGGGCCGCACCCGCCTAGCGGTCTCCGGTCGATTGCAGCGCGAGTAAGCCCCATTTGCGGACGTGTTTGTCGAGCAAGCGGCGGGTTCGTCGAAGCTCGTGGCGATCAAACGCCCCGCGGTCGCTCCTGAAGGGTTTGAAGGCGAACCCGCTGCGGTTGGGCCATGGCGTTGCGGCCACCAGCGAGGCCTGCTCGCCAGCCAGCGCCACGCAGGCCTTGCGGCGAAGCAGCCCCCGGATGGCACCGGTGACCTTCAGCACGACACGAGTCCCAGCCCCCAAAGCTCTCCTCGGCCTCTGGGCACAACTCAGGATGGCACCCGTAAATTTCCCAATGTCGCCCGCCTTGGGCCGGCGGGAAGATGGCACCATGAAATTCTCGAAGCCAAAGGAATGGAGCGACCTCGAACGCAGGAAACTTTCAGCGATGATCCGCCGGCGGTACGGCGCGGCGGAAATTGCCGCGGCTCTTCGCCGGCATGTCGGCTCAGTCAAGCGGATGGCGCGAGAAATGGGGCTACTTCTGAAAAAATGACTCGGACGAACTTCATCGATCTCTTGCAAGAGCGATCGCCTGTCCGCGTTCGACCGATGCCGGGCCTTTGCAGCGGCGCGAGCGATCTACCGGTCTCAACCGGACCGTAAAGCTACGGGTTGAAGGTTAAGGGCTTGTGCCCAATGTTAGCAACCTGGGGGCTCCAACTTCTTTCATGGAGACCACATGCCCCGATTGGAATGGCTGCAACAGGAGGAATCCGAGAACCGGCGCTCGATTGCGGACGTCGTCAATGTTCTCCACGAACATGCCATCTTCGACCGTGTGCGTACCGTCGAAATCAGCGTCGGTCGCTTACGGCTGTCGTCCAAACAGATTGTCGGCCTCGTCGGCATCTTTGTCGAGAACGCGGCGGCGCAGACCATTTCCCTCGTCGCGCTGCCGAGCGCCAAGCAATTTCGCGCCCGGCCCGAGGGCAGCCAAGAACTCGAAACATTCGATATCCTCCGTCTAGAAGGAGCGACCGTCGATGGGCGCGGCAATGTCGAGCTTGTCGACGGCACACGGCTTCGCGCGGTCGAGGTCGTCCCCGCCTTGCTGCCCTATAACGTGACCGATCTCGACTGGCGTATTCTGCATCATATCATTGCGATGATGAAGGCTGAACAGGAGTGCTACACGTACCCGATCCGCTTTGCCCAGCCCTCCGATGCGCTCGATTGCAGCAAGCTGCCGGCCCTCAGAGGGAAGGTCCCGCCGCGAAAAGAGATACTGCGGTACATTGCGACGCAAGACCCTGCGCTTAAACGCCTGTCCAGGCAAAAGATAGACGACACGTTGCACAAGTTCGGTATGCTGTAGCCCAGACGTCGCGTCGAACGCGGCGCCTCGGACCAGCGGCAGGAGTTGGAGGCGCCTTATTGCCACAATTCGATTGGCATCACACTTGATGCAAACGTCCGGAGAATGCTGAATATCGCTAGCTCCTTCAACAACAAGGAGCTTCGACATGACGCCCGGTCGAACAGAGGCCGTCCGCAGATTGCGGTCTAACACACCCACCGCGCTTTCCAAGTCCCGCAAGCGAACTAAGCACCTCCAACGTTCCATTGAGGATCAATTGGAGGTTGGCAAGACAAGCACTCGCTTGCCACAGGTTGACCAACCGGAAGTGCGATTGCTGCCGCTACGAGCGCTCAAACGAGCTACCAAGAACGCGCGAACGCACTCCAAGAAGCAGATCAAACAAGTCGCAAACTTGATCCTCCGCTTTGGCTGGACCTACCCGATTTTGGCCGACGAGGATCGGCGGATCATCGCCGGGCACGCCCGCTGGGAGGCGGCCAAGCAGCTTTCCCTCAAGGAGGTCCCCGTTCTGGTGATGCGCGGCCTCAGCGACGCGGAAAAGCGCGCCCTGGCGCTCGCCGACAACAAGATTCCCGCAAACGCTGGTTGGGATCGCAAGTTGCTTGCCGAAGAACTCGGTGAGCTCGCCTCGCTTCTCCCAGACTTCAATCTCACCCTCGACATCACCGGGTTTGAGCCGGCCGAAATCGACGGGCTGCTGCTCGATTTCGGCAGCTCAGAGCACGATTCAGCAGACGCGTCCTGCACGATCGGCGAGCGGCCCATCAGCCGCAGGGGCGAGCTGTGGCAGCTTGGGGCGCACCGCGTGCTGTGTGGCGATGCCTGCGATCAGAGCGATTGGGCGCGGCTGATGGGATCCGAGCGGGCCAGCATGCTGATCGCGGATGGACCTTACAACGTGCAAATTTCCAAAACGCTCGGCCGCGGCAAGATCAAGCACCGCGAATTTGCGGTGGCGTCAGGTGAAATGTCGCCGGCCGAATTTACCGATTTTCTCACGGGCTGGATGCGCTTGGCTGTCCAATTCTCGCACGATGGCTCACTGCACTTTGCGTTCGCGGACTGGCGCCACATTGGCGAAATGCACAATGCGGGCCACGCCGTCTTCGGTCCGCTGCAAAATCTAGTGATCTGGAACAAAACCAACGCCGGCCAAGGCAGCTTCTACCGCTCCCAACACGAGCTGATCTTTCTCTACAAGAACGGCGATGCGCCGCACCTCAACAACGTTGAGCTCGGCCGCCATGGCCGCAACCGCTCCAACGTGTGGACGTATGCCGGCGTCAACACCTTCCGCCAAGGCCGCCGCGACGATCTCACCGTGCATCCCACGGTGAAGCCGGTCGCCTTGATCGCGGACGCGATCAAGGACTGCACGCGGCGCGGCGACCTCGTCGTTGATCCCTTCCTGGGATCGGGCACCACCCTGCTGGCGGCGGAGCGCGTCGGCCGCAAAGCCTTTGGGCTGGAGATCGATCCGCTCTACGTCGATGCCGCAATCCGCCGGTGGCAGGACGTCACCAAACGCGATGCGATCCTTGCCGCCACCGGACAGGCCTTCGACGAGGTCGCGGCTGCGCGTTCCGCACCGGAGCGCAGCACATGAGCCGGCGTGAGCGATCAGGCCGGCGCCGGGCCGGCACGGCTGGAGGAAAACGTGACGATGTTGGTTATGGCCGTCCACCCCGCGAGCACCAATTCAAGCCGGGGCAATCCGGCAACAAGAAGGGTCGACCAAAGGGATCCAAGAACGAGGCGACCATCATCAACAAGCTTCTCAACCGCAAAATCGACATCCGTGAAAACGGACGAGTGCGCAAGATCACCGTGCTCGAAGGCATCCTGACCAGATTTGCGGACGACGCCCTGAAGGGCAAGGACAAATCGGCCGCCTTCCTTCTCAACCGCCAACAGTTGCTCGAAACATCATCCGAGCAGCCCGCCAACGACGTCCTCGATATGGACGATCGCAAGATCTTGGAATCTTACGCCCAACAGCTTTACGCGCAATCCAAGAAACAAGGAGACTCCGAATGACCAACCACGATCATGCATTGTTGTGCGCCATCCTGCGCAATGACTTCGTCAGCTTTGTCTATCGCTGCTTTCTCCACCTCAACCCCGGTGCTCAATTCCTGCCCAATTGGCACATCCATGCAATTGCCTATCAGCTCGAGCGCGTCCGCCGCGGCGAAATCACCCGGCTGATCATCAACATGCCGCCGCGTTACCTCAAATCGATCACGGTTTCTGTGGCCTTTTCGGCCTTTCTGCTTGGGCTGTCGCCAGGCCGCCGCATCATTTCCATCAGCTACGGCGATGAGCTCTCGGCCAAACATGCCAGCGACTTCCGATCCATCGTGCATGCCGAGTGGTACCGGCGCGCGTTTCCGGACATGCGCATCGTGCGGAGCACCGAATCCGAGCTGATCACGACCCGACGCGGGTCGCGCAGAACGACATCGGTTTCGGGGACGTTGACAGGGCTCGGCGGCGACGTGATCCTGATTGATGATCCGCAGAAGCCGATCGATGCGCAATCGGAGTCGCGTAGAACCGGCACCAACCAATGGGTAACGAATACGCTGATGTCGCGTCTGGACAACAAGCAGACCAGCGCGGTGATCGTGGTGATGCAGCGCGTTCACCTGGACGATCTGTCGGGGTTTTTGACCAGCTCATCCGATGATTGGGAGGTGCTCAGCCTGCCCGCGATCGCGGAGACCGACGGCGCGATCCCGATCGGTCCCAACCAATTCCATTTCAGGAAGTCAGGAGAGGCGCTGCATCCGGCCCATGAATCGATCGAGACGCTGCGCAAGCTGCGCCACACGCTCGGGCCGGACGTGTTTGCGGCGCAGTACCAGCAGGCGCCGGTGCCGGCCGGCGGCGCCATGATCAAGCGCGATTGGCTGCGATATTACGACGAGGCTCCCTCAAGAGACGTGCTGGGCTGCCGCATCATCCAGAGTTGGGATACGGCCGCTAAAAATGGCGCGCAGAACGACTGGTCGGTGTGTACGACGTGGCTGGTCATTGACGGGACGTACTACCTGCTGGATCTGGTGCGCGGTCGGTTCGAATATCCCGCCCTCCGCGACACCGCGCTCCAGCTCGCCAAGCGTTTCAAGCCGCACGAGATCCTGGTCGAAGAGGCCTCGACCGGAATTGCACTGGCGCAGGAGCTCCGCGACAAGCGCGACTGCTTCGTCAACCCTGTCAAGATCAATCATGATAAGGTTGGTCGGCTCTACGTCCAGCAGAGCAAATTTGCCGCCGGACGCGTGCTGTTTCCGAGAAACGCGCCGTTCCTGGCTGAGCTTGAAATGGAGCTGTTGACCTTCCCGCAAGGCCGTCACGACGACCAGGTCGACAGCATCAGCCAGACGCTGGCCTATGAAGACACCGGCTACGATTACACGCTGAGCTGGCTCTGATCGGACGCCTTGCCGCTAGGCGAGCCTCTCCATCACCCAATCGTGCAAGCCTAGCCGCAGGATGGTCGAGCCGAGCTCGCGATCGGTCCAGGCGTGAATATCTGCGATCGACGGGGGGGGCGCTCAGCGCCCCCTTCGGCGATGCGTCGACGTGGTGGAATTTGTCGCGCCCAAGCGCTGGGCGGTGATGCCGTGAAGCTGTTGGAAGAATTATTGTGGGCACCAGCGCGTGGTTCGGCACCCAAGCAGCAATGCGGCCAGTTTCCAGAACGAAGCCAAGTGACCGCACCAAAGTCACTTGAGCCCGAGCGAGCGGACCGTCCGCCGCTGCTGCACCAACGCGGCCCGTTCGTAGCGCTCGAGGCCCTTGAGGCGTTTGAGGCCTGCCGGAGTTGGGGCGGCCAAAAGCCCGGCCAGCATCATCTGCCGCAAACGTCGCAGCCGCAGCAGCGCGAGCTTGGACTGTGCCAGGGCCATCGCTGAGGCCGGGGTGATTTGATGCCCGAGTCCACAAGCAATCGCGACGGCAAAAGTCGCGACCTCGGCCGGATCGCCGATCGTGGTCCGCGCCAAGCCATGGCGCAGCGCATTTTGGCTGGACCTTGCCTTTCCGCCCGCCGTTTTCGGGCCCGTGCTGCGTGTGGCGTTGGCGCGATTGGCTTCGATTTGGCGAATTGACGTCATCTCCAAGCTCCTTAACTGGGGCAGCTTTCGGCACCGGAAAGCTCGCTCCAAGGCTTTGAAACATCAAGCACTTTCGGGCCCAAAGAACCGCAAATTCGCTGCAGAAAGCACTGGCATTCCCGCGCAAAAGGAGCGTTAATCATGTCACCGGGCCGTGGGCCGTTGGCCCCGGTCTCTCTCCTCGCAGTGGCGGGGCTTTTGGTGGTGCGGCGGCAAGCCGCGTAAACCTAGGAGAGACCGGTGACCCCGATTGCAACCGACGGCGCTGCGGCGCCCCGTTCCTTACTCACGTTCAACCCTCGCGACCGCCGCGCCTTCATCGGCGGCTCCGACGCGCGCATCATCATGGGCGACGACCAGGACGCGCTCAGGCGCCTGTGGCAGGAAAAACGCGGCGAGCTCGCGCCGCAAGATTTGTCGCACAACCTGATCGTTCAGCTTGGCATCGCCACCGAAGACCTCAACCGCAGCTGGTACCAGAGCGTCACCGGGCACGCGATCACCGACATCCAGAAGCGGGTGCGACACCCCGTCCACGCCTGGATGGCGGCGACGGTGGACGGCATTGTCGCGCCGACCGGCGCGGTATTCGAGGCCAAGTTCATGCTGCCCTGGACTTTTAGCGAAGAGGCGGCGGCCGAGAAACACATGGCGCAGCTGCAGCACAACATGTGGGTGGTCGCGGCGCGCGCGGCCGTGCTCTCGATCATCACCGGCGGCGGTAAATGGGTCGAGATCACCGTGCATGCCGACCCGCTCTACCAACACCTGCTGCTGACCGCGGAGAAAAAGTTCTGGCGCTGCGTGCAGAGCGGCGAGCCGCCGCTGCTGTTCGGGATCGAGACCCCACGGCCACGGCTCGCCGCCGTCAAGGTCGTCGACATGACCGCCTCCAATCTGTGGGCCGCATGCGCGGCGACCTATCTGCGCACCCGCGACGCCCATGGCGAGCACGAACTGGCCAAGACCGAGCTCAAGAAGCTGCTGCCGGAGGATGCCAAGGAAGCGTTCGGCCACGGCATTCGCGCCAAGCGCTCAAAGGCCGGCGCCGTCAGCTTTGATCCGGTTGAGATGGAGGCCGTCCATGCACCAGGCCAGTGAGCATATCGGCGCGATCGCAGCAGCCTTGGCCCGCGCGCAAGCCGAACTGACCAATCCGGAAAAGACACTGACGGCTCAGATCCGCTCGCCGTTCCTGCGCGATGACGACCGCACCTTCCGCTACGCCTCGCTGGCGAGCGGCCTCGACATCGTGCGCAAGACCCTGAGCCGGCAGGAGATCGCCACCATCCAGACCACCCGGGTCGAGGAGACCACCGGCCACATCCACCTCACCACCCTGCTCGCCCATTCCTCCGGCGAGTGGATCTCCTCGGACTGGCCGGTCTGCGCCGCACGGGACATCGAGGCGCCGCATCGCATGGGTGCGGCGCTGACCTACGCCCGACGCTACGCCCTGTTCGCGCTGGTCGGGATTGCCGGCGAGGATGATCTGGATGCCCCGAATACGGCCGCCGGTTCCCCCGCACCACCTAACCTCAAGGCCTCGCCCGGCAAGGGCGCTCTCAACCGTGCC
>NZ_JALBGZ010001489.1:0-573 GCF_023006515.1 Bradyrhizobium sp. PRIMUS42 | reverse complement strand
CGCCTGCTTGGCCGCCCCGGCCGGGGTCAGGGCGGAAAACGCGACCATCGCCGCCAGCGTCACAAGTCCGGGAGGGCCCCAACGCCGCATCGCCAAGGTGGATTGCGCCGTCGTCAGTCGGTTTTTCATGCCATCCTCGGTCGAAATGCCAGTCCGCTTGGCCCGGTCACACGTCAGATTGCGATCACGGGATTAAGAAATCGCAGCCGCCATACGTTCCGTCTGTGGCAATATTCGGCTCGTTCCGGCGACAAGTCTCTCATATACGACCGCTTGGGCAGGCGGAAGGCGGTTAACAGCCGGGCTGGTCCGAGGCTGGTGGCCTATCGCTGCGGCAGAATGTCCGCCTCTGCCGGGCGGCGAGGCCCACGCCCAACGGAGGCGCGTTAGACGCCCACGGCCTTACGGTTGAAGGTCCGGAGGAAACGCAGCGACAGCGTCCGGACATTGGCGACGTTGAGGAGCCAGGCGGTCGCGACATAAGCAAGACCGCCGGCAAGGCTGACGATGGCGAGCGCCACGAGGCCGGTGCCGCCCGCTTGCGATCGCGCCAGCAGGATCGCGGCCGCCATC
>NZ_JALBGZ010001488.1:0-574 GCF_023006515.1 Bradyrhizobium sp. PRIMUS42 | reverse complement strand
AGCGCAAGGCGTGATGGACCGGCTCTATCAAGCCGTCGGCGCGAGCGGCTGCTGTGTGCTGCTCGCCGACGGCGAGGGCGTGCCGGTCGATCGTCGCGGTACGGCGGCGGACGACGCGACGTTTCAATCCTGGGGCCTGTGGACCGGTGCGCTCTGGAGCGAGGAGCACGAGGGCACCAACGGCATCGGCACCTGCCTCGTCGAGCAGCGTCCGCTGACGATCGACCGCGACCAGCATTTCTTCACCCGCAACACGCTTCTGAGCTGCAGCGCCGTTCCGATCTACGACCATGAGGCGACGCTCGCGGGCGTGCTCGACGTGTCCTCCTGCCGCGCCGACCGGACCGATGCATTTTCCAGTCTGATCGCGCTTGCGGCAGGCGAGGCGGCCAAGCGCATCGAGGCCGATCTGTTCCGCAGGGCCTTCGCGCATGCCCGCATCGTGCTGACGCAAGCTGCGGACGGCCAATGCGGAGGCCTCATTGCGGTCGATGCCGATGATCTCGTGATCGGCGCGACCCGCTCCGCCCGGGTGGCGCTCGGCATTGCCCCCGGCCGGGCATTGCAGCCGGTG
>NZ_JALBGZ010001487.1:0-576 GCF_023006515.1 Bradyrhizobium sp. PRIMUS42 | reverse complement strand
CGCCGATCAGGGGCGGGCGAGCTGCGCGCCCATCGCGGTCGAAAGCGCGACGCCGCGGCCGTTGCAGCCCAGCGAGATCAGGATGTTTTCGGCGGGCTCGTGCACATGCGGATAGTGGTCCTTGGTGATCGCGAGCCGGCTATTCCAGCCATGGGTCCAGGCGACGCCCTTGAGCTGCGGCCATAGCCGCTCGGCATAGCGCATGAGATAGGCGACGTCGTTCGGCGAGCTGATCCAGCGCATCGGGCCACGGCCGCCCATCAACAGACGGTTGTGCTGGTCGATGCGGTAGTAGACCGTGATGTGGCCGCTCTCGTAGAGCACGGGACGCGTCGGCATGATCGAGCGGGCGACCTCGTCGGAGAGCGGCGCGGTGGCGGCGATCGAGGAAAACACCGGCACGATGGTGCGGCGAAGCGCCGGCCAGAGATCATCGGTGAAACCGTTGGTGGCGAGCAGGACCTTGTCGGCATGAACCACTGCGCGCGGTGTCTCGATGCGCCAGCGTGCGCCCTCGCGGCTCAGTGACAATGCCGGCGTCTCGCCAAAAACCTTGGCGCCGGCCGAGATCGCGGC
>NZ_JALBGZ010001486.1:0-579 GCF_023006515.1 Bradyrhizobium sp. PRIMUS42 | reverse complement strand
GCCTGGCTGGCGATCACTGCGATGGTGACCGCGCCCACGGCCGCCACGCCCCACGAGCCCAGCCGCCACATCATGCGGCGGTCGAACGCGCTTTCCTCGGCCACAAGTCCGGAGAACAGCCCGCCGGTCTCCTTGGTGCCGAAGGCATCCGCCAGTGGGTCGGAATCCTTTGCCATGAACGTTAAGTGCCCAGCCCCGAAGCTTCCCCGAATCAATCAGGGAACATTAACAGGAAAACCCCGTCGCACTTGAATTCCGGGCGTTTGCGGGGGTAGCAAGACGAGAGCTTTTCAGGATGACCCGCCGCCGTCGCGCCAATTGATGCCGTATCTGACAGGATTTCGATGACCGCCCGTTCCAGCCTCACGATCGTGCTCGCCGCCGGCGAAGGCACGCGCATGCGATCGAGCCTGCCCAAAGTGCTGCATCCGGTGGCTCAGCAAACGCTGCTTGCTCACGTGCTCGCCGCGGCACCCAAGGGAACCGGCACCTCGCTCGCGGTCGTGATCGGCCCCGACCACCAGGCGGTCGCGGACGAGGCGAAACGCATCAGGCCCGATGCGCTCACCTTCGCGCAGG
>NZ_JALBGZ010001485.1:0-581 GCF_023006515.1 Bradyrhizobium sp. PRIMUS42 | reverse complement strand
AGGCCGGCGCACTGCTGGCGCTGCTCGGGCTCGATCGCGTGGTGGCCGCAGGCGAGGGCGCTTCGCAATTCGAGGGCAGGCTGACCGGCGCCTGGCGGCGGCCGTTGCAATTGAACGCAAAGCTCAGCGGTGGCGGTCTGGATGCCGATGCGCAAGGCAGTGTCGAATTGTCGGAGCCGAAGGGCAGCATGAATCTGCGCGTGCGCAACGCCAATCTGGCGCCGCTGCTCGGGACCAGCCCGACCGACAAATCGGCGCGGAACGTCAGCCTGTCCTCCCGCGTCGGGCTGAAAGGCAATCGCCTGACCTTCGACGATCTCGATGGCAATGCGGCCGGCTCACATCTGCGCGGCCATCTGGCGGTGACGCTGGATCAGGAGAAGAGCGTCGACGGCGAAGTCGGTCTCGATACGCTCGATCTTGCGCCGGCGCTCGCGATGGCGATCGGCGCGGCCGGGCATGATACGGGCGAACCGATGAGCGCAGGGCTCATCACGGGCTGGCGCGGCCGGATCGCGTTCCAGGCGTTGCGCGGAACGTTGCCCGGCGGTATCGAGCTTCGCCCCTTCGGCGGCACGATC
>NZ_JALBGZ010001484.1:0-584 GCF_023006515.1 Bradyrhizobium sp. PRIMUS42 | reverse complement strand
AGGTGCAGGAGGCATAGGCGCGGCCGTAGCCGCCGGTCGCCAGGATCACGGTCTGGGCACGGAAGCGGTGCAGCGTGCCGTCATCGAGCTTGAGCGCGATGACGCCGCGGCAGGTGCCCTGGTCGTCCATGATCAGGTCGATGGCGAAGAACTCGATGAAGAACTCGGCCGCGTGGCGCAGCGACTGGCCGTACATCGTGTGCAGCATGGCGTGACCGGTGCGGTCGGCGGCGGCGCAGGTGCGCTGCGCCTGGCCCTTGCCGTAATCCATGGTCATGCCGCCGAACGGGCGCTGGTAGATCTTGCCGTCCTCGGTGCGCGAGAACGGCACGCCCCAATGCTCGAGCTCGTAGACCGCCTCGGGCGCGTTGCGCACCATGTATTCGATCGCGTCCTGGTCGCCCAGCCAGTCCGACCCCTTCACGGTGTCGTACATGTGCCAGCGCCAGTCGTCCTTGTGCATGTTGCCGAGCGAAGCGGAGATGCCGCCCTGCGCCGCGACCGTGTGCGAGCGGGTCGGAAACACTTTCGTGATGCAGGCGGTACGAAGACCCGCCTCGCCGCAGCCGACCACGGCGCGCAGG
>NZ_JALBGZ010001483.1:0-584 GCF_023006515.1 Bradyrhizobium sp. PRIMUS42 | reverse complement strand
GGCCGGGCACGACGATCACGGTGGCCGCCGCCGGCACCGACGCCGAAGCCGCGCTCGCGGCGATCACTGAGCTCGTTGAAAGCAAGTTCAACGAGGAAGGGGTCTGAGCCACACGTTCGACGCCGTAGGGTGGGCAAAGGCGCAACGCGCCGTGCCCACCATCTCCCTCATCGTGTGGTGAAAATTGGTGGGCACGCTTCGCTTTGCCCACCCTACGGTACCTTCACTCACTTTCCCGGCGGCGCGATGTAGACGTTCCAGCTCATCGCCGGGCCGGGCTTGCCGTGGGTGAAGCGGCGCGTGGTCATCACCATGCGCTCGGCGTTCGGCGCGACGTCCGAGATCCACTTTTCGAACGCGGGCAGCCGGCCGTCGGTCGGATCGAACACGCCGATGAAGCCGTACCGCTTGACGTCGTCGAGCGAGGTCAGGCCGGAAGCCCAGGCTTCGTTCGGTGTATACGGGCTGGGATGGTCGGGGCTGTAGAACACCATCGGCTGGATCGTTTCCATCGTCCCCGCGACGACCGCCCAGCGCGAGGCGAAGCGGGCGTGCCAGGCCTGGGTCAATTCGCGCGCGAGATC
>NZ_JALBGZ010001482.1:0-587 GCF_023006515.1 Bradyrhizobium sp. PRIMUS42 | reverse complement strand
AGCTTCGTGCTGGCCAATGGCCGCGGCGCCGCCGTCGAGCAGACCTCCTCGCTCGCCCGTGCGCCCTACATCGCGATCGGCGAGATGACGGGAACGGCGGCGAGCGGCCGCATCCTACTCGCTGCGCAAATCACCGAGGGCGAGATCGAGAACCATTTCGCCGAGCATATCGAGACCGCCGACGAGATCACCTTCGATCGCGGCGCGATGGCGTTGCGCGCGCGGCGCAAGCGCGTGCTGCACGCCATCACACTCTCGGAGTCGACACTTGCCGTCTCGCCCTCGGAGGACACCGCGCGCATTTTCGCCGACGGCTTGATCGCCGCCGGTCTCGACCGGCTGCCCTGGTCGAAGGCCGCAAAGCAGTGGCGCGACCGCGTGATGTTCCTGCGCAAGGCCGAGGGCGACAGCTGGCCTGATCTCACGGATGACGGATTGATCGCGCGGCGCGACGATTGGCTGGTGCCGGCGCTCTACGACAAGATCGCGCTCAAGGATATCTCGCCGGGCGACCTCTCCGACGCGCTGATGGCGCTGCTGCCGTGGGAGATGCGCGCGCGGCTCGACCGCGAGGCGCCGACGCATTT
>NZ_JALBGZ010001481.1:0-588 GCF_023006515.1 Bradyrhizobium sp. PRIMUS42 | reverse complement strand
ACACGTGCACGATCAACATCGCAACCGCGGCCCACGGCTTCGGCGCGGTGTGGGACGCCGTGGTCCGTGATTTCGCCGCCCGCCGCTCGGCCGGGGGGTTGCGCATCTCCATCAATGACGGCGGAGCCCGGCCCGACACGGTGGCGCTACGACTTGCCCAGGGCGTCCGCAAGATCGAGGAGCCGGAACGATGACAGCCGCGACCTACAATGATGTCTCGCTGAGCTGGTACGAGGCAAGCGCCCGGCAGCGCGTCGACGCGCTGGTCGATGCCGGCAGCTTCTTAGAATTCATCGGTCCCGAGCAGCGCGAGATCAGCCCGCATCTTTCGATCTTCGACCTGCCGGAACAGTTCGACGACGGCATCGTCGTCGGTCGGGGCCGTCTGGACGGCACGCCCGTGCTCGTCGCCGCACAGGAGGGGCGTTTCATGGGCGGCGCCTTCGGTGAGGTCCACGGCGCCAAGCTCACCGGGCTGCTGCGCGCCGCGCGCACGCTCAAGCAAGACCTGCTGATCCTGTTCGACACCGGCGGCGTGCGGCTCCAGGAGGCCAATGCCGGCGAGCTTGCGATCTCGGAGGTCATGCG
>NZ_JALBGZ010001480.1:0-591 GCF_023006515.1 Bradyrhizobium sp. PRIMUS42 | reverse complement strand
CGCTGTCCTCGTCCTCGTCGCGCGGCAGGGTCTCGACCCAGGTCTGGCCGGTGACGAAGCGGCCGGGGAAGTCGCGCAGCAGATAGAAGGTCTTGGTCAGCACGTGCTCGCGCGGCACCGGCTCGAGCTCGGGCACGTCGAGCGAGGACAGGATCTCCCGCAGCGTCTGCATGCCCGGGGTCTGTGCCGCGCCGTTCGCGCCGGGCGGTGCTTCGATCGCATCGCGCGTGTCGAACAGCACGGTGCCACCCTGCTTCATGTAGGCGTCGATCTTGTTGATGGCATCGCGCGGCGGCTTGGGCGCGCCCGGCACGATCGGCCAGTAGATCAGCGGGAAGAAGGCGAGCTCGTCGCGCGCAGGATCGACCCCGACGGGATCGCCGGCCTCGAGCGCGGTGCGCTGCGCCAGGAACAGCGTCAGCCCGTTCAGGCCGGCCTTGACGATGGAATCGACGTCGGCATTGCCCGTGACGACATAGGCGAGGCGGGTCTGCGACGTCGCCTTCATCGCGAAATCGTCCGCGGCGCCGTCGGCGCGTGACGGCGCCGGCGAGAGCGATGCGAACAGCAGGCCAAGGACGATCATCGCAG
>NZ_JALBGZ010000147.1:0-10942 GCF_023006515.1 Bradyrhizobium sp. PRIMUS42 | reverse complement strand
GGCTGCCGAACAATCGACCAGCTATTACGGCCAGCTCGCACGCGCAAAGCTCGGCCTGCCCCAGATCGAGCTCAACAGTCAGCCGCGCGGGCGCGGCGCCGACCGGCTGGAGATCGTGCGCGCCGCGCATTTGCTCTACGAGCTCGACGAGCGCGAGATGGCGATACCTCTGCTCGCTGACATGGGCGAAAACGGCGATCCCGAAGCGCTTGCCGGTCTCGGCGAGCTGACCCAGCGCTACAGCGACGCGCGCGGCATGCTGCTGCTCGGCAAGGCCGCGCTCAACCGCGGCCTGCCCTTCGACTTCTACGCCTACCCCGTCAACGGCATTCCGCAATTCACGCCGATCGGCCCCGAGGTCGAGCGCAGCATCGTCTACGCGATCGCGCGGCAGGAAAGCGCGTTCAACCCCTCGGTGGTCTCGCCGGCACAAGCCTATGGGCTGATGCAGGTGACGCCGGACGCCGCGCGCTATGTCTGCAAGCGGCACGGCGCGACTTACGATCTGGGTCGGCTGAAGAACGATTCGGTCTACAACGCCACGCTCGGCTCGGCCGAGCTCGGCGGACTGCTCGAGGATTACCGCGGCTCCTACATCATGACCTTTGCCGCCTACAATGCCGGCCGCGGCAGCGTGAAGAAGTGGATCGACCGCTACGGCGATCCGCGCGACCCCAAGGTGGACGCGGTCGACTGGGTCGAGCTGATTCCGTTCTCCGAGACGCGCAACTACGTGCAGCGGATCATGGAGAACCTTCAGGTCTACCGCGCCCGCTTCGGCGGCGGCTCGCGCTTGCAGATCGAGGCCGACTTGCGCCGCGGCACCGCAAGCGTGGAGTAGCGATCCCCTCTTTCGATTCGCAGCCGCGAGCATGCGTGGCGAGCGCTGTCCCGGCAAGATCTGAGCCGCCGAAGCTATCCAGCGGGCGAAGTGCGGTCCTCGGGCGAGACCTTCCTCGACGCGCTCCTCGAGCGCTGCGCCAGCCGCGGTCAGATCGGCAAGCTCGCCGTTGCCCCGCCTGCGCGACGATGAAGGCGCCGGCCGCTACCGCTGCAAAGGCAGATCAACGAGGTGTTTGCACGGCCACCCTCGCCACGGCAGTTCTCCCCTGCGCGCCTCGATGGGGGGCAAGCGCGGAGACCGCTTTCCCACAACGGCTGCCATCAGATCGCAACGAAGGCCGATCAATGGAGAACGACGGGCCAACTTGCCCCATTGCGCAAAGCGAGCACGCGGCAAAAGAAAAGCCCCGGCGGTTTCCCGCCGGGGCTCTCTGTCAGGTCGTTAGACCGAACTTACCAGTTGCGCTGAGCGCGGAGGAGCAGAACGATCGTGTCCTGATCCTTGAGGTCGTAGGTCGCAGCCGGCTTGGCCGGGACGGCGATCGTAGCAGCCGGGGTCACCGTACCAGCGTACTTCTGGTCGAGGTGGGTCCAGGCAAGGTCAGCCGAGAACGTCAGGTTCTTGACCGGGGTCCAGCGGGTGATGATACCCAGCTGGGCGATCGCGAAGTCCGGGTTACACGAGGTCACGCCGGCGAAGCCAGCACCGAACACGCCACCACCAGCACCACCGGCGCCGCAGAGCGTGGTCTTAGCCAAGGTGCCGAACTGCGCCTGAGCGTAAGCACCGTAGATCGCGGTGTTCCAGTAGGGATCCCAGTTGTGGGTGTAAGCACCGCGGAAGCCCCAGGTCTTGACCGTCTCCTGCTGGCTGCCCGTGACGAACACGGTGTCCGGAGCGGTGGCGAAGCCGACGCTACCGTAGTTAGCCGAGCTCGTGGTGCCCCACATCGAGTAGGTGCCGCTCGCCAGGTTCTGGAAGTTGTAGCGAGACGCGCCGTCGGTGTAGACGCCCTGGATGTTGATCACGTCACCCGCACCGGTCGGGATGTTCTTGATCGACAGAGCGAGCTGAACGGCCCAACCCCACTTGTCGTCGGGGTGACCAGTGGCTTCGGACGCGCCGTAGTAGCCAACGTGGTTGTCGTGCGCAGCCACCGACGCCTGGAAGAGGCCCCAAGCCTGGTCGACACGCACCATACCAACGAGGTTCGGCGAACGCGAGCCGCCGATGGCGTTGGAGCCGTAGGCGCCACCCAGCATGCCAGCCGCCGTAGCGCCGGTCATGTTCAGGTTACCTGCCTGATAGTACTGGACCGCGTCTTCAGCCGAGAACGACGCCGTCACGCCCTGACCGAAGTCAGCGGTGTAGGTGAACTGGTTGACACCAGTGACCGTGCCGCTGCCGCCGACGAGGCTGTCGAAGTTGTTGCCGGGATAGTTGGTCCAGGGCGCGTCGAACTGCGACACGGCCTTACCCATGGTGAAGCCGGCGAACTGGATGAAGGCGTAGTACACGCCGAGCGAACCGCCCGAGGTGTTGCCATCGGTGCCGTTGACCGAGCCGGAGCCCGAACCGAACAGGCCCGTGCTGGTCGCGCCGGGGTTGGTGGCGGCAGCCAGCGTACCGCTGTAGGCGGTGGTGCCGGTGGCGCTGCCGGTGCCGACATAGTTGCCGGTGGTCCAGGAGAACACGCCGTCGAAGAAGGTACGGACGACGCCGTACTCGGTCGCGGTGCGCGTGTCGATGTTGAGATCTTCACGAGCGCGAGCGGTGTAGTAGTTCGTCAGACGGTTGCGTGCACCGTTGGCGCCCTGGCTCGAAATGTTCTGACCAGCGCCGAAGTCCGAATTGGTGCCCAGCGCGACTTCAGCGCGCAGGTAACCGCCCAGCTTGATGCAGGTGTCGGTGCCCGGGATGTAGTAGAATCCGGCACCGTACAGGGAGCAGATCTTCACGTATTCGACCGCTTTGGCCTTCACGGGGAGATCGGCTGCCTGTGCTCCGCCAACGGCGATCAGACCCGCCGCTGAACCGAGCAAAAGGCTCTTAACCAACTTCATGTTAAACCTCCAAGTTTGCTCTATAGGGAAGGTTCCGGATCCGCTGGGTGAAACACCCTAAGGTTGGTTCCCTTGTCCCTTAACTCACCGCTTAGTCGCTTCGCGCCTTCGGACACACCCGCTGAACGCGAGGGACTTAAGCGAACCACCTAAAACGGGACGACCTTGGGATGCCCCCCTCCGTCGCTCAGTCACAATTACCGAACGTCTTTGCACACACAACAACAGAACGCTCCGGAACGGGCCGATGACGTGTGTTTTCCGAAGGGTGTTGCACAAATAACACGCAGATGTGATCAGTCGACCGCGGCAACACACTGAATTCATTCAGTTATTTCTGTGGGTTCCATTTGCCGCGAACTTCCGGCCAATAGTCCCCCGTGAAGCGGTGAAGTCTGTTGCAGCTTGGGCGCGCCCGAATCGTTGCTTCCGCTTGAGGTTCAAGAATCGGCTGAGCTGGGGGAGCGAGGAACCCGGGGCACACGGAGATGCGGACGCGAGGTGCAAGCGAGATGCTCGGGGCACGCTGCAGGTTATAGGTTCCGCGCCGCCGTTGAGGACGATGGCGTTCGTCCTCCTCTGACCCAATCACGCGGTTCCGGATCGCGCGTTGCGGGGCAACCGCCTTCTCAACCGGCTGCGTGAACTTCGATGTGGTCTGGCGGCAGCCCGCCTTGGTGGCGTTGATACATCGCCTCGTAGGCAGCTTCCAGGCGCTTGGTATAGAGCGCCGCATCGAACAGCGACGCTCGCAGGCGGCCGTCCTGCAGCCTTTCGCGAATGACCTGCAGCTTTGGCCTATCGAGCGCCAAATCGATCGCCAGCGCTTCATACTCCTCACGCGTTCGCGTGATCAGTTCGGACAGGCCGACAGCGCTCAGCAAGCTCGCCGCGACGCGACCTGCGAAGCTATCACCGATTTGGGTCACGACCGGCAGGCCAGCGAACAAGGCATCACTGGCGGTCGTGTGCGCGTTGTAAGGCAACGTATCCAGGAAGAGATCGGCGAGGCGGTGACGCGCCAAATGCTCGGATGATGACGGAACGCGCTTTGCAAATATTAGGCGATCGGGGTCAATGCCTCGGCTCCTCGCTTGATTTCGCAGGTTGGACCTTGCGTTCTCCCCCACGTCGGACAACCACAAGACCGACTGGTCCACGCGCCTCAGAACATTCATCCAGCATCCAAAGACTGCCGGATTGAGCTTGTAGGCGTTGTTGAAACAGCAAAACACCATCCATTCCTGCCGCAGACCGTAATCGGCTCGCCTGAGGGGCGCCTCGCCGGTGATCACACCGTTGTCGCCGCGCGGCATGAAGCTGCCAGGCAAGCGCACGATCTTCTCTTCGAAGCATTGGCTGATTTGATCCGGCAACGCGACGTGATCGGCAATGATGTAGTCGGCGAGCGCCCTGCTCCCCAATGTTCCAGCAAATCCAAGATAATTGACGACAATCGGAGCCGGATTGGATGCGAACAAGGACAGCCTGGCATTCTGCGTATGGCCTGCAAGATCGACGAGAATGTCGATCTGTGCATCGTCGATCGCTTTCAGAATTTCACTGTCGAGCTTGTGCTGACAATCGATGAAGCGATGAAACGCTCTTTCCAGTCTCATGCGCAGATCGCCGCCATCGTCCGGACCGATCGAAAAGGCGTACGTCTCGAAGCGATCGGTATCGTGGTTCTCGAAGATGCCGGCTGTGAGATACCCGACCGGATGTTGGCCAAAATCGGGGGAAACATATCCGACTCGAATCTTGGCATGCCCGTGGATCTCCCCCCTTGAACTGGGTTTGGACAATTGCGGAAACTTGGCGGACGCCCATGCCCTGGCGCACCGCAGATGATCATCTGGATTGTCGGTCAACGACAGCAGCGCAAAGGGAGCGCTGTTGGCCTTCCCGGCCCGTAACGCCCCAGCCAAATGACCGATCTCGTCGTCCAGATTATCCCAATTGCACAAGCTCATTTTTGCAAAAAGGCGCAGCCCCTCGATGCCCTCCAGATCAGGATCAATCGAAAGCGCCTTGTCGTAGGCAGCAAATGCATCATCATAGCGCTTGAGCTCAGCGAAGACATTGCCCCGGCCAATCCACGCCCCTTCCAGGTCAGGCTTGATCAAGAGCGCCTGGTCATAGGCCGCAAGAGCCTCCTCATAGCGCTTGAGCCCCCAGGCAACATTGCCTCGACCGAGCCACGCTTCCGCGAGATCAGGCCTGATCGACAGCGCACGGTCGAACGCGGCGAACGCATCGTCTTGGCGCTTGAGCTCGTTGAGGACATTGCCCCGGCCAAGCCAGGCTTCCGCCAGATCAGGCCGGATCGACAGCGCACGGTCAAACGCAGCGGACGCTTCGTCGTAGCGCTTCAGGTCGAACGACACGTTGCCCCGACCAAGCCACGCAGTCTCCAGATCCGATCGGATCGACAGTGCGGTGTCGTAGGCAGCCGACGCTTGGTCATAGCGCTTCAGGCGCCAGAAGACATGGCCCTTGGCAACCCAAGCGCCCTCGAGATCGGGCTTGACGGACACCGCCTTGTCGTACGCAGCGAGCGCGTCGTCATGGCGTCCGAGATCGGCGAAGACGTCGCCACGGCCAACCCACGCATTCACGAAACCGGGGTTGATCGACAGCGCCTTGTCGTACGTGGCAAATGCATCGTCGTGGCGATCGAGATTTCGCAGAGCATTCCCTCGACCAAGCCACGCGTTCTCCAGATCGGGCCTGATCGACAATGCCTTGTCGTAGGCAACGACGGCCTCATCAAAGCGCTTCAGCTTTTCGAGGCAATTGCCTTTGCTTGCGTAGGCTTCGGCAAAGTTCGGATTGTAGACTGTCGCCTTGTCAAATTGGTCGATCGCTTCCGGATAGTTTCGCGCAACCTCGGCAAGTATCGAACCTCGATTATGGTACGAAAGCGGATTGCGCGGATTTACCGCCAATGCGCGCGTGAAACACGCAAGGGCCTCTTGTGGCCGGTTCAGGGATTTCAGCGCGTACCCGTAATTGCTGAGCGCCTCGTCGCTGCTTCCATTGAGAGCTACGGCCGCTCTGAGATGGACCTCGGCCTCGGCAAATTGCCCCTGGACGAGTTTCACGACGCCCAAGAGGTGCTCGACTTCAAATATGTTCCTAGACGATCTTGCGATCTGTTGCAGGATCTTTTCCGCTTTGATCAGATCACGGGCGTTGAAGGCATCGACAGCACGTCGAAATTTGGTCTGCAATTCACCTGCCAAGCCCATTCCTCCCTCAAGGATACCGCTCAATCTACCATCGGCGCCGGCCTGGCAAGATCGGCTGCGGCGGACGGCTGCAGGGACACGTGGGCGCCGGGGAACAAGAGGTTCCGATTGTCCTCCCGGACGGTTCGGGTGCGTGGGATACTCCGCTCCAGCGAGCGGCCCAGCCAGCTGATGGCGGAGGAGCCTTGCGCTGAGTCGACGTTCAAGGGCAGACAGGACAGCGGGCATGGGACACGACACGCCGCACAAAGCCAAAATAAATCAAATACTTAATAGTCCACGGCCGAGACGAGGACTTCGAGCCATCGACAACCTCCTCGCGACCAGGTCTGGTTTTTGACGTAGATTCAAATACTTGCATGAAAATGGCGGCCGTTCAGACGTGAAGGCCATCGTTCCTGCATATGCGAGACGTTCCAGGTCGGCACCTGTTCTCTCACTGCGCCAGCTGCGCGTTCGGAGAGAAAGCCGGATTTGTTTTCGAAAATCGCTGGGAATATTCGAGCGAAAACACACGCTTCCAAATTGACCGGCCCAAGCAATTAGATGCATAAGGCTCGCACCGGAGAGGTGGCCGAGTGGCTGAAGGCAACGCTTTGCTAAAGCGTCATACGGTCTCAAGCTGTATCGAGGGTTCGAATCCCTCCCTCTCCGCCACCCAGCGGCAGAATCACTCAAAGTCTGTGCGTTTCACCTGAAAGCGGTCGTGTGGCCGGCGCGAAAGCCTGGCGCAAGGATCGGCGCGGTGTGCTCGGCTCGATTCGCACCATCTTTATATATGTGCGTCCGCGTCTAGCGGTGGAACCGCCAGAACCGCCAGATCCGCCAGGGGCGAAGTCAGCACCGCTTCGTCGGTCCAGATGTTGAACCAGACGCCGGACCTCCCCCGGCACGGAAACGACCAGGGCAGAATCCCCGTCTTGTGCCGACGCCCGAGTTCCAGGTCGCACGCATCGGGAGCGATCTGAATCGGTAGCCATCGTCCGTTGGTGTCGGGGTCGCTCATGCCGCTCGGGCCTTATGTGGCGGCACGACGACGAAACTTGATTCAACGCAGCCGGGCCCACCCGTGCGAACACGGGTGTGGGCGCGTTTCCGAGGTTCAGTGGGCGGAAACCCACGCCCTCGCCTCACGCTGCGCGGCGGAGATCTCGACCTCCGACATCTGCCCGGCAACTTCCTGGCGCAGCGTCACGGCGTCCTTGCGGCCCTTCAGCGCGGCGAGGTTGAACCATTTGTGCGCGGCGACGAGATCGACGAGGCCCGCGCGGCCGCTCGCCCAATAAATCCCGCGCTCGAACAGCACGTCCGACAGCGCGCTCGCGTCGATCGGCGTTGCCGTCTCCATATCGAAAGTACCCTGAAACATCACGCATCCCCTTTTTTCTTGTGCCGCCTCGTTCCCCCGAGCGCGGCTCCCGTCCAGATATTGTTCAACTCATCCCCGTGCCGTTTGCCGGCTTGTTGGAGGCGATGATGGCGGGCAAATTTGAATGGCAGTTTAAGTATCGCGATGAAGCAGACGTAAACGCGAGCGCGCGAAGGGAGCGCGCGGAATGCGAAAAATCCCCGATTTGCAGGCACTTCTGCGATTCGTAAGATTCGGTTTACCCTGCGATTTTGGGAGAACGATAACCATTGCGCGCGGTGGCGCGTGCCCTGCGGCTTCCCAACCTCTGTCATCACCCGCGAAGGCGCAGAGCGATCGCCTTTGAAGACCGTCTGCGGCCATCCTTCGAGACGCCGCCTTTGGCGGCCATCAGGATGAGGAGGGAGTGTGCGGCGGCTGTTTCAACGGCACCGACGCCGCATAGCGTCATCCCGAGGAGACCGCCGGAAGCGATGTCTCGAAGGAGGAGGCGCGCGCTCAGGCGCCGCAAAGTCATATGCAATTGCCGTGCGCGATGGCGGGTGACCGGTATCCCGGAGGGAGCGGTGTCCGCCGAGAAGCTGCGGCGTACCGGAACGCCCGGTCGATGCCGGGCGATGACACCGCACACGTGGAACGACCCGCTGACTGCGGCAGCCACCCAGCATGCGCGCAGCCCTTCGCCTGCTCAATGGCAGCGCGGCCACGTCACGGTCAGATCAGCAATGTGGGAAAGGGATGCCGGCAATACCCCGGCCTCAGGAGAACGAGGGCGTCGGCGAACACGTCAGGACCAGATTTCACGTTGGCCCGAAGGCCTCTTGTGAAATTGCGGAGCCCCTTCCGGAGAACCGCACCGAACGAAGAAAACTCGTTTCTTCTGCCGGACCGTCAAAGCAAACGATCCGACCGTTGACCTGATGTCTCGCCGACACCCTCTATCGTCGATCAGAACCTCCAGGAGGTGCTGATGACGTGCCGGCTCTCTGGGAGCCGGCAACTTCAGAAGTCGAAGTTACTTCTTCTTCTTGGCGACCTTGCGGGTCTTCTTCGCAGTCTTCTTCACTGCGCTCTTCGCCTTCTTCGCCTTCGCCTTCTTCGCTTTCTTGGCCATGTTGCCCTCCGATGTGTGAGATGGCTTTAATCGCTGCATGCAGTCGGGGATCGAATGCACACTCATCCCGAATACACCAACACGACGAAAAAAACAGCTTCTCGCTTAAAGAAGTGTTGACGACGCAACGCGCGTGCGCTTGGCGAGCGCGATGCAAGCGCACTGCATGACGCGTTCGTGCGATCGCAGAGAGTGGCCGCGTCATCGGTGTTCGCCAGACTAGTGATTGCAGGAAAACACTATGCAGAAAGTATTTTCCTGCACTCACGCATTGCGCATGATCAACGCGACGATGCGTGTCGCGACGCGCGCGATCGCCTCGCAAGGGCGTTTCGCGGACTCTGAGTCGCGAGTTTTGGCAACGAAAATATTTTCATGCTTAACGCCGCGAGCGCTCGTCGGAGCGTGCGCGAGCCGCCGTTTTGCGCGAATCGCGTGACGGCGATTCGGTCGTCGCATCGCGTCTGATCGGGATGAAGTTCGCCGCCGAGGATGCGTGCGAGCGTCGCGCCGCGAACGGCAGGCGAGGTGACGGACACGCTCCGTCACCTCGTTCGAACGCGCGACGCTAGACGCCGAGCTTGGACTTGAGCAGGTCGTTGACGCTCTGCGGGTTGGCCTTGCCGCCGGACGCCTTCATCACCTGGCCGACGAACCAGCCGAGCGACTGCGGCTTGTCCTTCACCTGCGCGGCCTTGTCGGGATTGGCCGCGATGATGTCGTCGACCACCTTCTCGATCGCCGAGAGGTCGGTCACCTGCTTCATGCCGCGGCTTTCCACCAGTGCGCGGGGATCGCCGCCCTCCTGCCAGACGATCTCGAACAGATCCTTGGCGATCTTGCCGGAGATCGTGCCCTCGCCGATCAGGTCGATGATCGCAGCCAGCTGCTCGGCGTTGACGGGAGAGTCCGTAATATCCCGGCCTTCCTTGTTCAGACGACCGAACAGCTCGTTGATCACCCAGTTCGCCGCCATCTTGCCGTCGCGCGCACGGTTGGCGAGCCTGTCGAGCACGGTCTCGTAGAACACCGCGCTCTCGCGCTCGGCGACCAGCACGCTCGCATCGTAGGCCGACAGGCCGAGATCGGCGACGAAGCGCGTCTTCTTCTGGTCCGGCAGCTCCGGCAGCTCCGCCTTCAGCGCGTCGACGAACGCCTGGTTGAACTCGAGCGGCAGCAGGTCGGGATCGGGGAAGTAGCGGTAGTCATGCGCCTCTTCCTTGGAGCGCATCGAGCGGGTCTCGCCCTTGTTGGGGTCGTAGAGCCGCGTCTCCTGGTCGATGGCGCCGCCGTCCTCGAGGATCTCGATCTGGCGCCGGGCCTCGTACTCGATCGCCTGCCCGATGAAGGTGATCGAGTTCATGTTCTTGATCTCGCAGCGGGTGCCGAGCGGCCCGCCGGGCTTGCGCACCGAGACGTTGACGTCGGCCCGCAAGCTTCCCTTCTCCATGTCGCCGTCGCAGGTGCCGAGATAGCGCAGGATCGAGCGCAGCTTGGTCACATAGGCCTTGGCCTGCTCGGCATCGCGGATGTCAGGCTTGGATACGATCTCCATCAACGCCACGCCGCAGCGATTGAGGTCGACAAAGGACATGGTCGGCGACTGGTCATGCAGCAACTTGCCGGCATCCTGCTCCAGATGCAGCCGCTCGATACCGATGGTGGCGACCTTGCCGCCGTCCAGTTCGACGACGACGTCGCCCTCGCCGACGATCGGCGATTTGTACTGGCTGATCTGGTAGCCCTGCGGCGAGTCCGGATAGAAATAGTTCTTGCGGTCGAACACCGAGCGCAAATTGATCGCGGCGTTGAGACCGAGCCCGGTTCGGACAGCCTGCCTGACGCACTCCTCGTTGATGACAGGCAGCATGCCCGGCATCGCCGCGTCGACCAGCGAGACATGGCTGTTGGGCTCGCCGCCGAATTCGGTCGAGGCCCCGGAGAACAGTTTCGACTGCGAGGTGACTTGGGCATGCACCTCCATGCCGATCACGACTTCCCAATCGCCGGTCTGGCCCTTGATCAGTTTTCCCTGTCTGACTGACGCGTTCATGCTTTTCCATCCCCGAGCAGCGCGGAAACCATCCGCTCCCACTCCGCTTCCAATGAATCCTTCGCTGCGATCTGCCCAGCCTGGCGGTACCAGTAGCCGGCATTGCCGAGATCGCCTTCGACGCGGTGCAGGTACGCGTGCACCCAGGCCGCCTCGCGGCTGCTCTCGTCCTGAACGATCTTGTGCGCGCGGTCCCAGTCGCCCTTGGCGGCCCACCAGAGACCGGCGAGCGGCGCGTTCAGGTCCGG
>NZ_JALBGZ010001479.1:0-592 GCF_023006515.1 Bradyrhizobium sp. PRIMUS42 | reverse complement strand
GATCCCAGCCGACCACCGCGCGCCGCGGCGTGCCGAGCGAGGTCGGGGCCACCAGCGCCTGCAATTCGACCAGAACGGGCCGCGTGCCCTCGATACCCGCAAAGACTGCGGTGCCGGGCGTGCCGAGATCGCGCTCGGACAGGAACAGCTCCGAGGGGTTGGTGACCTCGCGCAGGCCCAGGCCCGTCATCTCGAACACGCCGATCTCGTCGGTCGGCCCGAACCGGTTCTTCACCGCGCGCAGGATGCGGAATTGCTGCGAGCCTTCGCCCTCGAACGACATCACTGCGTCGACCATGTGCTCGACGACGCGGGGAC
The DNA here is from genome assembly GCF_023006515.1 of Bradyrhizobium sp. PRIMUS42. NCBI lineage: Bacteria > Pseudomonadati > Pseudomonadota > Alphaproteobacteria > Hyphomicrobiales > Nitrobacteraceae > Bradyrhizobium > Bradyrhizobium sp. PRIMUS42. Next base: position 274 of record NZ_JALBGZ010001479.1, on the reverse strand, counting down.
CGGCGATCTGGCCGTCCTTGGTGACGTGGCCGACCAGGATGATGGCCGCGCCCGTCTTCTTGGCGAAACGGATCAGTGCCTGCGCCGAGGCGCGCACCTGCGTCACCGTGCCGGGCGCCGATTCCACCGTGTCGGTCCACATGGTCTGGATCGAATCGATCACGATCAGCCGGGGCACCGCGCCCTCCGACAGCGTCGAGACGATGTCCTCGACCGAGGTCTCGGCCGCGAGCTGCACCGGCGCGTCCGACAGCCCGAGACGTTCGGCGCGCAG
>NZ_JALBGZ010001478.1:0-593 GCF_023006515.1 Bradyrhizobium sp. PRIMUS42 | reverse complement strand
CCGGCCTCGCCCACGCCCTTGGCGCCAAGCTCGGTGTCGGCGGTCGGCGTCTCGACATGGGCGATGACGATGTCGGGCATCTCCATCGGCATCGGCACGAGGTAGTCGGCGAGCGAGCCGTTCACGAGCTGGCCGGTCTCGCTGTAACGGCATTCCTCGAACAGCGCCGCGCCAAGCCCCTGCACGATACCGCCGCGGAGCTGCTCGTCGACCAGCATCGGATTGATGACGCGGCCGCAATCCTCGACGATGAAATGCTTCAGGAGCTTGATGAGACCGGTCTCGACATCGACCTCCAGCAAGCAGCCCTGAATGCCGTTGGTGAAGGCAAAGGGATAGCCCTGCGGCGCGAAATGATGGCTCACGGTGAGCTGCGCCTGCGTACCCGGCGGCAGCGTGTCGGAGCGGAAATAGGCGATGCGCGCGATCTCGGAGATCGGCAAGCGGGCCTTGCGCGTCGCGGCGTCGACCACCTCGCCATCGACGATGTCGAGCGCCGACGGCTGCTGCTGCAGGATGAGTGCGGCGATCTCAAGGATGTTGCGCTTGAGCGCGCGTGTGGCCTGCAGCGCGGTCTCCCCCCCAATGCCGGC
>NZ_JALBGZ010001477.1:0-594 GCF_023006515.1 Bradyrhizobium sp. PRIMUS42 | reverse complement strand
CGATCTGCGCCAAGCTCAACCACCTTGCGGCAACGCTGGGCGAGGCGGTCGAGGACAAGCGGCGCCTCGCCGAGCGAGCGGTGTCGCTCCAGGACATCGAGCGCAAGGAGATCGCGCGCGAGCTCCACGACGAGTTCGGGCCGTATCTGTTCTCGCTGCGCGCGCATGCCGGCGTGCTGGCCAAGCAAGCGGATGGACGCGTCCCGAGTGCCGAGGCCGTGCGAAAACATGGCAGTGCCATGCTGGAGCAGATCAACGCGCTGCAGCAGTTCAATCGCCGCGTGCTGGAGCGCCTCCGCCCCGTCGGCCTTGCCGAGCTCGGCCTGCGCCAGGCGCTCGAATCGCTGTTGCGGCTGTGGCGGGAGTCGCATCCCGATGTCGCGATCGAGACCGTGATCTCGCCGTCGCTTGGGGTCACCGGGGAGACCGCGGATCTGACCATCTACCGCATCGTGCAGGAGGCGCTCACCAACGTGTTCCGCCACGCCGGGGCGACCTCGGTCAATGTCGTCATCGAGCCGGTGGAGCAGATGGCGCACGACGGCCGAGGCTGCGCCCGGGTGCGGGTCAGCGACAACGGCCGCGGCATGGAGC
>NZ_JALBGZ010001476.1:0-597 GCF_023006515.1 Bradyrhizobium sp. PRIMUS42 | reverse complement strand
GGCTCGGTGTCGAGGGCATCTCCCGGCCGGCGCAGCCGCATCTGACGCGCTGGCTCGCCGAGCTCGGCAAACGGCCAGGATTTGCGCAGTTCGTCGCGCCGCCGATGTCGTGAGCAAACCGCGCGATCGATGGCCATCTTTCGATGATGACATCATGCCCCTGTTTTGCCCGACGCGCCAGGGTCTATTTCGCTAAAACCTAAGCACGAAAAATGCTGAGGCTTTGCCGTGGCTTGGCTACTGTGCATGGGGTTGTTTTCGCGTTTTTTGTTTTGGGCTCAGCGCCAGCCGCGCTCGACCAGCAGCACGCAGACGATCAGCACCAGCGTCACCGCCGCGGTCGCCAGCCGCGCCGTCCAGCTCAGGCCGCGGCCGACCCACCACAGCAGCGCGCAGTACATCAAGACGGGAACGATGAGGTCGAGGCGCAGCAGATCCGCCGGCATGGCCTTTAGCGCCTCACGGTGGTGTCGATGCTGATCGAGCCGCCGATCTTCACGCAGGTCCCGGTGCCCTCGAGCATGACGAAGCGCGGGCCGTAAGTGGCGCAGGAGCCGGCGCGTGCCTTGGCAGCCGCGCCCTTCAGCGGAACGGTCG
>NZ_JALBGZ010001475.1:0-598 GCF_023006515.1 Bradyrhizobium sp. PRIMUS42 | reverse complement strand
TTTGAGGACACCGCGACCTCGGTCAGCGCCGCCGTCACCCGCATCACCGGCCAGACGCCGCCGATGTCGCACAGAGCAGTCAGCAGCGCGGCCTCCGCTTTCATGCGGCGAAGCAGCCGCATCACCTCGGCCTCATCCGCCGCCGCGAGCACCGCGCCCCTGGCATCCGCGATCAGCGCCGTCAGATGCGAATCCGGATCGCATTCGAGCAGCCGGATCAGGCGCAAGGCATCAGCGCGCACCAGATCGAACAGATAGGGCGAGAATTCCGCGATCCCGGCAAGGATATCCCTCGCGAAGGGATAAGCCAGCAGCGCTTCGAGACGGGCCAATTGGGCCGGCTCGAGCTCGCTCAGCCAGCTTTCGAAACGTCGTTCGTCGGTTGTGGAAGCGGCAATATGGGGAGCTTCCGCAAAGCGCGCGGCCAGCCTCTCACCATGCTTGTCCGCGTTTCCCGGCGCGGAGTGGTTCATGCCACCTTCTGTGGCACATCCGGTATTGGCGGAGCAACCCTGTCGCCGGCACCGGCGCGGGCGGGCAGCACCAGCGTGGCGACGAGACCGGGCTGGGCGTCGCCCAGCCGCAATTCTCCGCCGTG
>NZ_JALBGZ010001474.1:0-603 GCF_023006515.1 Bradyrhizobium sp. PRIMUS42 | reverse complement strand
GGGCGCGCCGATCCGCACCGTCCCGGTGAGCCGCGCCACGGAGCCGCCGACCTGCTCCTGGTTGGCGACGATGGTCGATTCCATGGCTTCCGCGCTGTCGGCGACGCGCTGGCCGGCCTCGGTGAGGAGATAGCCGGTCTTGCGCCGGTCGAACAGCTTTGCCGAGAGGTGCTTCTCCAGCCGGTCGACGCGGCGGATCACCGTGGCATGGTCGACCCCGAGCTGTTTTGCCGCAGCCGAGACCGAGCCGCCCCGCACGATGGCCAGCACGAAGCGGAAGTCGTCCCAATCGATAGCGCCTTGATCCAGCATTTTCGCACATCTATGGTGCATTATCTCAGACTTGAATCCCAATAAATGCAGGTCGATAGGATTTGTCAAAGCGTTCAAGCTCGGCCTCAAGGAGATCATTCCATGCGTTCAGTCGGACATTTCATCGGTGGCAAGGAAGTAAAGGGCACGTCGGGCCGGACGGCAGACGTCTTTGAGCCGATGACCGGTGACGTCCAGGCCAAGGTCGCGCTGGCGTCCAAAGCCGAGGTCCGCGCTGCCGTCGAGAACGCCCGTGCCGCGCAGCCGGAATGGGCCGCCACCAACCCGCAG
>NZ_JALBGZ010001473.1:0-603 GCF_023006515.1 Bradyrhizobium sp. PRIMUS42 | reverse complement strand
GCCTTCTCGTTGCCGTGCCCGCGCAGCCGCGCCGACGACACCGCCGCCCGCTCCGTCACGCGCACGATCTCCAGCGTGAGAATGCGCTCGAGCAAGGCGTGCGGGGGGACTTCAATATGGGTCGACATCGGCTAACTCCTTCGAAACAGTTTTGGACAGGATTCCTTGCCCGCATTAACTCGTAACGCCCACGGTTCGTTCGACGAACCGCCTCAGTTCTTCTCGATCCGGATCACCTGCGGCCGTCCGCTGATCACCTTGTCCTTCTGCACGGCGGCGAGCGCGCGGCGCACGGCATCCTCATGCGTCGCGTAGGTGATCAGGATGACGGGCACGGGGACCGCCTTGCCGTTATCAGGCGCGGCGCCGCCATTGGGATGACGCTGCACGATCGACTCGATCGAAATCTTCTGCTCTGCGAGCCGCGTCGCGATCGCAGCCGCGGTGCCGGGGAAATCGCGCGCCAGAAGCCGGATGTAATAGCCGCCCTCGTGCCGCTCCATCGGCGCCTTCTTGGTGTCGCGCAGTTGCGAAATCGGCCGGCCGAACGGATTGGCACGGATGCCGCGCGCGACATCGGCGATGTCGGCGACCACGGCGGAT